>JBOGRG010000081.1:0-2228 GCA_050749365.1 Nitrosopumilaceae archaeon | reverse complement strand
CCTATTACTCTAAATGTCGTTCCAACACCCATTCCTGCTTTGACATCCATTGGGACTACAGTCATGCCAACTCGGTCTTCGAACTGGTCAGCAATGTGTTCTGGTCTTGCAAAATATGTAAAAACGTTTGAGATTGGAGCTTTGATATCAATTGATTTGCTGACTGTAGTCATGCAGTTGCAACTTCTTTTCAGTCTAGATTTAAAGCTTTTGTTAATTTTCAAAAAGCAGATCCATTTGTAATATATTAACGAAAAGTCACATCTGAGAAATGCTAAGTCGACTCTTTCTTGTGATTTTTTTTGGTTTTTTGGTTACTCCTGTATTATATGACGCAAGTGCTCATTCAATGTTTAACTCAGCTACGCAAAAGATTGGCAATTACAAGGTCCAAGTAGCAACCATACCAGAAATCCCTGCTACGGGTGAAAAAACGCAGATACTTTTTAGGGTCTTGGACGATGCTGACAACGAAGTAGAGAAATTCAGGATGGGAGTCAGGATATTTTACAAGGATGTGCTAGTTGACACCATACCTCCACAGTACCATGAGGGAGGGCATTGGGATACAAACTATGTTTTTCGTGAGTCTGGAAACCACATCTTCAGAGCAGATCTGTATGATGTAGCAGAAAATAGCGGGATCATATCGTACACATTTAACATAAGCACGCTAAACCCCTTTGGCTACATCTTCATTTATGTAATTTCTGCTGGCGGCATTGCATGTCTTGCAATAATAGTCTGGATCCTTATTTCAAGGAAAAAAAGAATGAAGACTAGACCTTAGCCTGTACAGCAACTCGTCCTAGTCTAAAAGCAAAAATTGTAGTAAGCAGAGTCATTGCAAAAAGCAAAATTCCTATCCCAAGGTGAATTGAAACAAGCAATGCATGTAGCTTCAAGTCAATTACTATGGCGCCAAGTGTAATTTGTGTAACTACAAAAATTCCAGCCAGCGTGCCAGTAATTTTTATTTTTTTATCAGAACCTTTTGCCAGCCAACTGCCAACCGCAGTTGCAACAATCAAGACACCAGTTGTTGCTGCAATGAACCTGTGAGTCCACTCGATCAAATATTCTTCAGTTGGTAAAACACCGCTTGGACACAAAGGCCATTCTGGGCAAGAAAGGCCAAGACCGCTTGCAGAAACATAACCCCCTATAAACATCAGGGAGTACAAAATTACAAGAGAAGCAAGTGATAGATATTTTAAAATCATTATTATTCTACGATAAAGCTGCCTTTCATACCTTGCAGTGCATGGCCTGGAACAGTACATATGTAATAGTATGTACCTGGTGCACCTGCAGTAAACGTAACTTCGCCTTCTTCATTTGGCTTTAATGGATTATTAGGATCTTTTACTGTAGAGCTCCAAACAACAGTAGCTGAGTCCTCAGGATTTGTCACTACGCCAAATGCATGGAATGATTTGCCTGCGTTTTTGACGTGAACTGTTACAGAATCACCAGACTTTACTTTGAGCTCTGGGTTGTGTCCCTCCTCGCCTGGCAGTGCATTAAATGCAAGTGTTCTGAAGTCTGAACTTTCAACAAAGTTTAGGTCAAAGGAGACTTTGTTTCCAGTTGGAGCTGCTGCTTGACTTCCAGAAGATTGTTTTGGACCAACTACAATTTTTCCTACCATTCCTTGTTCTCTGTGACCAGGAACTGTACAAATGTAATAGTATGTACTTTCTCTTGTTGGAATGAATGTTGATTGACCCCCCTCACCAGGCTTTAGTGGATTGTTTGCGTCTCTGATTGCAGTTCCAGATAGTATCAGTCCAATTCCTTCTGTGGAATCAGTAACTCCAAATGCATGAAATGATTTGCCTGCGTTTGTAACATCAAAGGTTATCTTGTCCCCAACACTTGCTTGAATTTCTGGATTGTTTCCAGCTTCGCCTGGTAGTGCGTTAAATGCAAGGGTTTTGAAATCAGGTGACTCTATGAACTTTAAAGATACTGCAATTTCTTTACCTGTTGCAACTGCAGGACCTTCTGCTTTTACCGGCTTTACTTGTGAAACTGCCGGAGGCAAAGAGACCCAGTAATCCCACATTGAAAAGAATATCGCACCGCCAACTACCATTATTGCTATTATAATAACAAGCTGTTTTCCCATTCTTACAGGTGTAGTCCTGAGTATTGGCTGCTCGTGTTCTGAATGGCTCATACTAAAATCCTTAATATCCTGAATGGTGCGGGGTCTTTGCTTGATG
>JBOGRG010000080.1:0-4005 GCA_050749365.1 Nitrosopumilaceae archaeon | reverse complement strand
TCTCCTTTGTTTTGTTCTCGGTTATTTCTATAAAAGTCAAACATCCAACAGAATTTAAAGCTAAAATAGAAAACATTAGTTAATTTAGGAGTTTAAACAAACTCTTCTGATTTGAATAAAAAAGATGTTGTCGCAGGATTAGGAGAAATAGGAATGCCTATTTTGCAATTGATCTCAAAAGCAGTTTCTACAGTGGGATATGATATAAATCAAAAATTAATGAACGAAAAAAAATTTAGAAAATATGAAAACCTAGATACACGTTTTCTTCATATTTGTATATCATTTAACAAAAAGTTCATTCCTAACGTGGTTTCGCTTTACAAGAAATTCCAGCCAGAAAGCATAGTAGTTCATAGCACAATAAGTCCCCGCACTACTAGTAGGCTTCAATCTCTACTTCCAATACCAGTAATTTACAGTGCAACTAGGGGAGTGCACAAAAGAATGCTTTATGATTTGAAAAGATATACGAAATTTTATGCGATTGAACAAGATGCTCCACGTGTAAGGTGGGCGTCTTCATCATATTCAAAATTGATGAAAAAATGTGGAGTCAAGACGAAGAAAATGCCAAACCCTGTTACATTAGAGCTCGCTAAAATCATAGTTGATACATCGTATTATGGTTGGTTGATAAACTATGCCCAACTAAGTAACATGATTGCAATTAAGCATAAAGTAAACTATGATGAGATGTGGTCTTTTGCAGATGAGATTCACAAATTTTTGGGTAATAGACCGAAGATGTTTCCTGGATTTATTGGTGGGCACTGTATAATACCAAATCTTGATTTGGTATCTGATGAAACACTTAATCTAATAAAAGAGATTAATTCAGACTACGCAAAAATTCTAAAAAAGCGGCATTCACGGATTAGATATAGTTGAAACAACAAACTAAGATTCATTCTAGTCTCAAGACAGTACAATGGAAAAACAACACCGTTGTTATGATAGACCAAACTAAATTACCAAACAGGCTTGTCTTCGTAAAATACAAAGACTACAAGGATGTAGCATATGCGATCAAGACTCTTATAGTGAGAGGTGCTCCCGCGATTGGTGTGGCAGGCGCATTTGGGCTTGCTTTAGCAGCATTACAAAGCAAAGCAAAAACAAAAGAAAAGATATTAAATGATCTAGAAAAGGCAAGAAAAGTTCTTTTTGAGACAAGACCAACGGCTGTAAATCTGTCATGGGGTCTTGAAAAGATAATGAAAGTAGCAAAAGAAGGCAACGACGTTTCATCAATAAAAAAATCAGTAATTCAAACAGCAAAAAAGATGGCAGAAGAAGATGTGAAAATAAACAAGAAAATGGGAAAATATGGCGCGGAATTGTTTGAAAATAATGATACTGTAATGACTCATTGTAATGCTGGTGCGCTGGCTACTGTAGGATATGGAACTGCATTAGGTGTTATTCGTGCAACAAAAGAGAGCGGTAAACAGATCAAAGTAATAGCAACAGAAACAAGACCTGTAATGCAAGGATCAAGACTCACTGCATTTGAGCTAATGCACGATGGTATTGATGTTAGTCTTATTCCAGATACCGCAGTAGGTTATGCAATGTCAAAAGGTCTAGTAACAAAAGTAATAGTAGGGGCTGATAGGATTTTACGAACAGGTCATGTCTTCAACAAAATAGGGACATACCAGATAGCACTTTTGGCAAAACAACACAAAATACCATTCTATGTAGCTGCTCCTCTTTCTACCTTCGATCTAAAAAGTAGTCCTGAGGATGTTATTATAGAACAAAGAAAAGCAAGCGAGGTTACTCAAATAGGAGATAAAAAAACTGCTCCAGATGACGTTTCTGTAATAAACCCAGCCTTTGACATGACACTCCCTGATCTTATAACCGGAATTATAACAGAAGCAGGAATTGCAAAACCGCCTTTTGTGGAAGCAATCAAGAAGTTGTTCAAATCAAAGCTGTAAGGTATTTATTTCATCACGAATGAACTCAATTTATGACCAAAGTGACATCACAACAGGTCTTGGATTCTCTAAAACAATGCATGGATCCTGAAATTCCGATCAATATAGTAGACATGGGACTGATTTATGGCGTTAATGTATCTGATGACAATAAAGTGGATATTAAAATGACCATGACAACGCGTGGCTGCCCTCTCCATGATACACTTGTTAGTGATGTAAAAAGATACGTAAACAAGGTCTCTGGAGTAAGCGATGTGAACGTAGAAATAGTATGGGAGCCTCCATGGACTCCAGAAAAAATGTCAGAAGAAGGCAAAAAACTAATCAATTATGGCAAACAAAAAACGATTACACCAATAAACTATGAAACAGCAATGCCACAAGGAGTGGGCAAGGTTGTAAAACAAGAAGACGGTTCGCTAGTATTGATGAATGAACACGAGCAAGGTTTTATGGTAAATCAAGCAATCATTGACTTTTGGAAGTTGTGCAATGGGCAGCGAAAGGTAACAGATCTTGTAGAAGTGTTTGCACAAAAGCTGGGCCTGCAACGGGGCCAGGTAGAAAAAGAAGTTATTCAGCTTGTGCAGCAACTACGAGATGGAGGATTATTAGTAGTAAATTCACAAGAAGGACCTAATGTAGATTTTAAAAAATAAATTAGATAAATTCTCTCAGACAAAAATTAAATTTCTTTGATCTCTGTTATTGTTCCTTGCACTGAATCCATCTTTACAATAGCTCTTTTCTCCTTAAATCCCAAAGCTACGTACAAGTCTCCTCCATCCTCATCATATTTTGTCTCAAGCGTCTTAACCTGCTCTACAGTAACACCATATTTTTTCACTAATCCAGAGATTGCTAAAGGAATTGCTTCTTTCTCAGTTGGAAGCCTCCTCTTCATTAATCCTATGCCGGGATTCATGCTATCTCTTATCTTATGAGGTATAATAGTTGTTGCGCCAGTCAAAAAAGATCTAAAATTTGTCATAAGTTCTGATCTGATAAAGTTCTTGTGTGATGTATAACATCAAAAATCTGATGACACTAACTGTAGAGCTCAAGAATGCATTGCATTCAATGATAGATAATTTAATGACAAATTCACAGAACATACGAAATATGGCATCTGATCTAAAACCATTATCAAAAGATGATACCGAAGTAGCTTTTGGAATCTTTGTGGGCTATGTGACAGGTGGTTTTGCAGAACTGTTCTTTGATTCACAAAAACGTGGTATGACAGCTGCTGAGGCAAAAGAGATGCGAAAGATTCTGTTTGAGCGTGCATTTGAAATGAAAAAAGCCATTGCGTATGCACGTACTCAAGAAAGCAGAAGCTAAATTTCCCAAAGTAATATTCTACATGCTATATTCAGGGTTAATCTTATCCCAGATGCTTGTGTCATCTTACAATTACAATTATTAGGGCCCGGAGGGATTCGAACCCTCGACCTGGTGGTCCGAAGTCACCCGCACTATCCTGGCTATGCAACGGGTCCGATCAAGTAAGAATTTAACGGGGCTAAATATCTGTCTAGATAATTGAAAATATCAAAAAGAGTAGAGGGTGTGGAATATGCTATACGTGATATTGCACTTTCTGCAAAAAAACTAGAAAGGCAAGGTCAGAAGATAATTTATCTTAATATCGGGGACCCAGTGCAGTACGGATTTCAGCCCCCTGAAAATGTAAAAGAAGCTCTTATGAAGGCAATTAAAAACGGACAGAACTATTACGCCCCATCAGAGGGATTGCCAGAGCTAAGACAAGCTATCGCTGAAAAAGAAAAGGCAAAGGGTCTTTCGGTCTCGGAAGACGATATACTTGTAACAAACGGAGTTTCAGAGGGACTTGAGATGTTGATGGCTTCAATAGTAGAGACAGGTGACGAGGTTTTGATACCAGGACCATACTATCCACCATATGCATCCTATGTCAGATTATTTGGTGGCGTTCCAATAGAGTTTGTAGTAGATCTTAACAACTCTACGCCAGACCTTGAAGATATAAAATCAAAGATCACATCCAAAACAGTGGCAATCTGTCTTA
>JBOGRG010000079.1:0-9810 GCA_050749365.1 Nitrosopumilaceae archaeon | reverse complement strand
CATTATAATCGGAAAATGCCTCCTCTAGGTCTATTGATATTGCTTCAGAAAGGTGTCTGTTTGTTCTAGAAGGTTCTGCTCTGAAGATTGGTGCAATCTCAAAGACCTTTTCAAAACTCATCGTAAGCTGTTCTTTGTAAAGTTGTGGGCTCTGGGCAAGAAAAGCCTCTTTGTTATAATAGAATATAGGAAATAGGGCTGCACCACCTTCCGTTGCAGTAGCTATCATCTTAGGAGTGTTTACTTCAACAAACTCTTTTTCATATAAATAGTCACGAGTTGATTTTAAAACTAAACTTCGCATCTTGAATATGTGCTGTAGAATGTTTCTACGAAGATCTACTGCGCGTATCTCAAGTCTTGTATCTATATTTGCGACTGTTTTTGTCTGTGAAGTAAACGGCGCTATCTTTTCTACTTTAGAGAAGATCTTCATCTCAGATGGAACAATCTCTGCTCCATGCGGAGCCTTGTTTGATGGTTTGATCTTGCCTTTTACAGCTACACTTGATTGCTCTTTTAATTGTACTATGGTTTGCCTTAATTCGTCAGGGCATGAACCTGCCTTGGCAGTAATCTGAATCTCGCCATCTTTATCATTTAACATCATAAATACAAGATTACCGTGGTCCCGTACACTTGAAACCCATCCCATAACAATGACTTCTTTTCCATTCATAGATGGGCTGATTTGATTTGAGTAAATGGTTCTACGCCAAGTACCAAGCTCAGTATCAGTCATAATCTTACCTTTTCATCAAATCTGGTCTAGTTAGTGTTAATTTATGTTATGGTCTTATTTTGATAGTTAACAAATCGCTGCATTAATTAGTAAATTTTAGGCAGATGCCAACATGGTATTAACTAACAGAGAAAAAACCATTGTACTAGTCACAAATGCTATTGCGTTATACTCGAAAAAATGGAAGAAGGCGCTTTACCTCAAAATCAGTCTATAATTGATTTTATTCTTCATGCCATTCCAACAGAATTGAAGCCTGAAGTTTCCATCGAATTAATAGATGAGATAATCACTTACATCTCAAGTTAATACATGCAACTTTCATAAAGAGCCCATTTCCAAGTAAAAATAGGGCAGACAATGACATCCATAGCAACCTTAGGGTCTCACTGCGCATTACAGGTACTAAAGGGTGCAAAAGACGAAGGCTTCAGAACTATTCTTGTTTGTGAAAAAAAACGCGAGAGGCTTTATCGCCGATTTGGATTTATCGATGATATAATTCTGGTCGATTCATTTCAAGAAGTGTCTGATCAGAAATGTGCATCAGAGCTAAAAGAGGAGGATGCCATAATAATTCCACACGGCACTTTAATTTCACAGATGGAGTCCTCTCAGATAGAATCCATAAAGACTCCAATTTTTGGTAACAAATGGATTCTCCGATGGGAATCAGATAGAAATATGAAAGAAAAACTGATGCTTGAATCAAAACTTAACATTCCCAAATCTATTGCTAGCCCAAAAGATATCAAAAATCTAGTAATAGCAAAGCGACATGGAGCTGCGGGAGGTAAGGGATATTTTTTAGCTACAAGTGAAAATGACTATAAGAAAAAACGCGACAAGTTGATTTCACAAGGACTAATCAAAGGCGATGCTGACCTCTATTTACAGGAATATTCCTATGGCATTTCTGCATACTTACAATATTTTTATTCGCCACTGAAGAGCAAGTTAGAATTCTTTGGCGCAGATCGAAGATATGAATCAGATATAGATGGTCTTGGAAGAATTCCAGCTCCCCAACAGATGGAAATTGATTTAGTTCCATCGTTTAATGTGATGGGAAACATTCCTATCGTTTTAAGAGAGTCACTTCTTGATGAAGTCTATTCCATGGGTGAACGATTTGTTGATGCTGCAAAAAGACTCGTTCCACCTGGAATGAATGGTCCTTTTTGTCTTGAAGGAGTATACGACGATAGTGGCAAGTTTACTACGTTTGAATTCTCTGCAAGAATAGTAGCCGGTACAAATTTGTACATAGATGGCTCGCCTTATTCGACATTTCTTTATGACGCGCCAATGAGCATGGGAAGAAGAATAGCTAGGGAAATCAAGGAAGCAAAAAAGTCTAACGAGTTAGCAAAAATTGTGACTTGATCATAGTCTTGGTGTTAGACTTAGCTTTGGGTTTTTTATACTTACAACAACGATTGTAATTATTGCTGTGAGAAAAACCATTATTACCAGCGAACCAAACTCTGGAACTACTGCTTCAGCAATTTCAAGCTCTTGTTTTATTGCATCAACATGTCTATCAACTACCTCTGAAGATTCACCATTTTTTATCATATTACGCAATTCCTCTCTCAACATTATCTCAATTTTTTCCATAAGTTCCCTATCGTGGTATGCAATGTCAGCTTCAATGAATTCATAGTTATCAAGATATGCAGCAGTTGCCAAAGTTAATGCAGTATCAGAATCGCCGTTTCTGTAACTTGTAGACACCTGATCTAATAATCCCTCTATTTTTTCAATATATGCAAGAGGACCAATCTCAACTAGACCTCCAGATAATCTTGCTAAATCATCAATTGCTACAATGGTTTCTCCCACCAACGATTTTATTGCAGAATATTCTCCAAAGGATTGGATTATTTCATCCATTTCTGATAAGTTTGATTCTATTAGGGACGTATCGGATTCTGATAGATCTAAAAAGGTATTTTTATTTTCATTAAATATCTCTGTAGCTTTAGCAAGAAAGACTACGGTCTCATCATATTCAGCTTGATTAGTAATTTGGCCATTTGATACTGCATCTTTGTATTCCTCATCTACAAGCACAAGCCTATCTTTTATTCCGGAGATTGCTAAACCGATTTCAGAGGTATCTCCACCCTCATATTCTCTTATAATCAATTCGACTTCACTAAAGATATGTTCTACTTCCTCTTTCATTTGTTCTGCCGAAAGATTTGAGCCTGTTACTTCTACAACTTCTTCCATTTCGCCTAATAGTTCACTGGCGGTTTCAGTTCCAAGTCTTTCTTCTATGGAAGGATGTAGAGTTCTATAGTAATACAATCCTTCAAATGCAAATTTTCGTGCATCATTTATTTTTCCTTCATTTAATGCAGCAATAGCCTCTTCTAGCTCTTCAATTGTTTTTAATTTGAAAAGACTCAATAATTCTTCTTTTATTGTATCTGAATACACCATTATTTTATCAGGGGATTCTTGAATTTCAATTAATGCACTATTTGTTACGAAAGATGACTTTGCAGAAATTTTAAACTTCTTTTCAATAACCGTAATCCAATCCATTAATGAGTGAGTGTCTTTTTGATCTAGTGCTTGTTCTATTTTCATAAATGCTATTTTGTAAATTGTTTTATCCACAACCTGGCGGTATAATCCAGCCTCTACGATGTTTCCATCTTTCAATTTTTGTTCAATTTGTACAAACGCATCTTCAATGAGATCGTCTGATTCTTGGTCAAGTTCTTGTGCAGCTGATTTGAACACATCGACATAGATGGACTTTGCTTGTTGAAGTTTATCTAATGCAACATCTATGTTTTCCGCTGTTTCAGATTCTTTTAAAAGATTGTTCAGGGAATTCCACTGATCACCACGAGTTGGTTGTTGAGCAGTAGCATATGGCAGTAAGCTAAGCAGTGTTATTATCATCAATAACGATAGTAATTTTCTTTTCAACAAAACAACATCATTTCCATAGATTATTTGTACTGTTTTATCATTCCAAGCTTTTGTAATATAATTTTAGAATATTCATATGTAAATTCATTTAGAATAAATTTTCTAATGTTATGATCAATAGTTATTTTAAGAGATTGTTTTGAAATATTGTTACAAACTTTAATGTATAAACTATCAATTAAATATTAATCCAAATTTTAGTAAATCAGTGAACGAACCAAAATATAATCTACGAATTACTAGTACCACAATCTTTGCATCCGTCATTTTAACACTAACAACACAACAAAAATACAACCAATTAGCTTTGGTCGTATCAAGACAATCAACTTCAAACTAAGGAGATATTAAATGAAGAAAATTTCTTCATTTATACAAATTACAACGATTGTTTCATTTCTTGTTTTGATATCAATGCAATCCCAAGCTTTTGCTGAGCGTACCCCGGATATGGATAATGCAGGCATTCAGATGTTTTTTTGTGGTCATTTAAACAATGCTAAAACACTAAACGCTTGCCTTGAGAAAGAAACCTACCAAAACTATCCTTGGTATGGAAAAATTAATGTGATGATTTTTGCACCTGCGTATAACACTGATCCATACGAGGTAGAATTCATTGGAGATACAGAAGATAACCGTATTGGTGCGTATACCGATGTTGATAATGTTAATGGTCCCTGCAAATTTGCTGAAACAGGACCAGATACAGGATTATTCCTTGGTCGCGTAAAGCTTACTGGTTCTAGATTTGATGTAGATGGAAAAGGTACGTTTGGAATCAGGGGAGGAAATAGTTGTGATCCTTCAAACAAGGGATCCGCAGAAGAGGCAATGACAATTGGCTCAAGTAGCAATGGCAGAATTACTGTATTTTGGGAATACAATGAAGACCAAATTCTATCAAAAAGTGCAAACTATAGTTGGACGCTTGGAAAAGTTGAGCTTGATAAAAAAGTCTATAATCCAAATGATACAGTCAAAGTCAAATTTTATGATGTTGACGTCTATGATGAAAAAAGACTAGACCTTGACTTAAGAGCATATTCTGACAGCGATACTGCCGGAATTACACTAGATGTATATTTCAAATTTGGTAGCAGTGATGATCCTGGTATAACCTTTGAGCTTACAAATAAGAAACAATCACCTAACAGGGTGTTTGTTAATCCAGGTGATACAATATATGTAGAATACATCGATCGTACGTTACCAAGGCCATATGCCAAAACAGATGAGATAGAAATTATTGGCACGGCAAAGGTTACAGGTTTGTCATTAAGTTCGTTTTCGACGAGTGACATAGTGTTTAAGAATAGTATGGGAGAAAAAATAATCAATCCATTAAAGATTGGTCAACAAGTTCTTATCACAAATGACATAATAAATGAACTTTATGAACCAAGATCATTTGCATCAATTATTCAAGTAAAAGATTCCAAGGATAGAATAGTACATTTAGCGTGGCTTGTCACATCATTGCAGTCAAAAGGCTCAACTACCATATCTCACACATGGGTTCCAAAAGAGGCTGGTACGTATATGGTTGAGACATATGTCTGGCGTGATTTACTAAGTGGTTTACCACTTGCAGAGATGAAACAGAAAATGACTATCGTAAAGTAGTGTATTGATAATATTGGATTACTTTAGTTCTACTATAACAGCACTTTTTGTAAATCCATCTAATTCTTGTTTTACTGCCTTTATAATATTAGAAGGTGATATTAATCCTGAAAAATCCATCAATTTGAGGTCGTTTAGGAGGTACACTTGTGGTGCTATTTCGTCATGTCGTGATTCTAAAAATTCCTCAAATTCTTCAATAACAGATAGAGTTCCTCCCTGGAAGAGTCTACCGTCTTTAATTGACAACCTCATTCTTCCAAATCTGTCCAAAATCAAGATGTGATGGTGTTTCTTTTTGCCAATGAGTGTTTTTTGCTCGATATGTCCTGTAAAAACAAAATAGTGATCGGTTTCAAAACTTAGCTCGACAAGTTCCTTTTGTAGCTGCATTATTTCACATGCTCTCTTTATCGCATCATCAAGGGTAAAGACATTTTTTGCACTTTTGTCATATTCGACGTTTCCTATGGCAGTTACACGCAAGATTGATTTTTCAGGAATATACTCACTGTTTATAACAACAGATTCTGGAACAGCGCCCTTTTCAACAATTATCGCATGAATCTTTTTGTGAATATTAGAGATTTGCTCTATAGTGGGATTAGTTATGGTATGTTCTAATTCTTCTTGAATCATAGACGATGCCACTCCTATAGATGAAATTACTTCAGCGTGATCTGCTTTTTGATATGATATTCCAAGTTGTTTTGCTATAAATGGTACCATAACAGACGCGCCGCCCCCACCACCCACAATAGTTGTTTTTGCTTTATCCATTTTGAATTCTTTTAGTATATTGCTAATAGCTTTTGTAATTTCAAATGAGGCGGTTTGAATGATTGATAACGCTATCTCACTTACAGATACGCCTACTTTTTTTGCCAACATACCAATAGCTATTTTTGCTGCAGTTCTGTCTGCAAAAGCATAATCTCCTTCTTCAATCATGCCAAGTGCATTTGCTGCACAGGTATTGGTAATTGCGTATGTTCCTTCCTTGCATTTTATTGCAACATACTCTTCTTGATCATTTGGGCGTGGTTTTACGAAAACAATCTCACCACTCTTTAAATCCTCTGGATCAGCAAAACAGGAATACTTCAGTCCTGCGATGTGCGCACTTCGTGGTCCTACTTTCCATAATCTGCCGTCTTTTAATTTCACCATGCTCCCACCGGCAACTCCCAAGACTCGAACATCCATTGATCGTATGCAGGTTGGGTGATCTTTTATGGTGACATAACGAATCTCCGGCTTTCCATTTCTTATTATGCATATGTTTGTGCTTGTTCCGCCAACCTCAACAAATATTCCGTTTGTAACTTTTAGATACAGTAAGGCACCTGCAACACTAGCAGCTGGGCCTGATAGAATGGTTAGGATTGGTTTAGTTCTGAAAGTTTGCATGTCAGTTACCCCTCCATCTCCCTTCATTATCATCAGAGGGGCAGAAACGCCAGTTTTGCGTATTGCTTTTTCAACAAAGCTTGCTACTTCGATTGTTTTAGGAAGAATACTTGCATTTATTGTAGCAGTAAGTGTTCTAATCTCAAGGCCATAAATGCCAGAAATTTCATGTGAAGCTGTTGCTGGCATATTTTGTGCCATTGCAGTCTTCATCACGAACATCTCGTTTGATGGATCATCTACAGAAAATGCTTCAGTTGCTACAATTACCTCAGCACCTTCACTTTGCAACTCATCAATTGCTGCGCTTACGTCGGCTTCGGTAATCAAATGTGATGTATCTAAAAATCTATATGTTGTTTTCAAGTCCTGTCGTGAATTTATACTATAATCTTGAAGATTTGTTCGTTTGATGATATTTTGTTTTTCAAGTCCTACTCCCATACCAATTAACCCCACTTTTGCAGTATCAGATTCTAACAAGGCATTAATTGCCTGTGTAGTGCTGTGAGCAATCAGCTCTATCTCATCTAATTCAATGTCAGAGCTTGACAATAGCCTTTCAAGTGCATATACAATTCCCTCTGAAACTCCTGTCTCATTATGATGAGTTGTCGGAACAGTTGATTTAGATACTACCTTTCCAGTTGAGATATCTATACCTACTGCCTTTGTGAAAGTACCCCCAACATCTATTCCTATTCGTATTCTTCTAGGTTTTTTCAAGCTGGGCCCTCGATTTTCTCATCTTTGTTATTTTTTCTTCTCTTCGTGGTCTTATTATAAGCACGTAAGAAGCTGCAACAAGATATATTCCAAGTAGCACAATTTGTGCAATTGTGGTTTCAAGGGTAGGATGAATTCCTGTCATTGTAGATAAGTTAATGTCGAAACGGGGAATGGTTCCAATCATGCTGGTTAGTGGCACCATATCCAGAGTCTGCAATTCTCTTACGGCATTTCCAATAAATGCAATTGAAAGATAAGCCCCGACTCCCATAGTCAAACCAAAGAGTGCCTTTAGTGGTAGTCTCTTTCCAAGCCTCCTCATTCCATAGTATACTGCAAAAAGTACTGCGATTCCAAGCACAAAGCCAAGTCCTACATATGCCTCCATGTATTTTGCAAATCCAAACATTGCCTGATAGAAAAGAACAGTTTCAAATCCTTCCCTGTATACTGTGAAAAATGCTAATAACACAAAGACGGCAAAGCTGCCACTTACAGACGCCTGCCACACTTTGGCTTTTACAAACTCCATCCACTTTTTAGTCTCAATTTTGTTTAGGATCCAAAAGCTGACATAGAATAGTACCGCTGTTGCAGATAATGCAGCTATCGCTTCGATAAGCTCACGATTTGCACCGGATATCTCAATTACATATGATGCGATAAACCATGTTATAGCTGTTGCAACAATTGCAGCTAATACTCCATAGTAAACATAAGGTTTGAATCTTGTATTTCTTGAAGCCTCAAGATATGTTAGAATTGCTCCTAGAATCAAAACAGACTCCAATCCTTCTCTGAATATCAAAGCAAATGATGATGAAAACGCAATAGCTGGTGCAAGTGTGCCTGTACCAGAAACTAGTCTTTCTGATTCGTCAAGGCTACGCTTGATTGCAACTGTAGCCTCTTGAACCTTTTCATAATCTGCTCTGTTATTGATTAGATTACGAAGCTCTGCAAACTGGATCTCAACTTCCAATGTAAAGTTTGGATCGATTACCCTAAGTGGAATTTCCACAAATTCATAGCTGTCAAGATACGCGGTTCGTGCAGTGGTATATGCTGCTTGATAGTCACCTGCTTGGTACTGTATCAAAAGAGATTGTAGACTTTGTCGTATAAAGTCAATCTCACCTCTAACTCCTTCCTTTTGGGGCTCTGTGGCAGATCCCATTGGAGCAAGCTGTCTGTCGGGTATTGCCGAAGCCATCAGCTGAGTTGGAGCGAGGTTTGCCTGTGGAAGTGCAGATACTAGATTTTCTGCCCTATCTAGATCTACCAAGATCGCATCTATGTCTTGTCTAATTTTTTCTGGAGAATCACGTTGCTTGATGCTACTTCTAAGATCCTCCCTCATAGCAATTTCAAGCTTGTGAAGCAATGCAGAATCTACTACTTCAATATCAGGTTCTAGATACTCAAAATTTTCAAGATAGGCTTCTATCGCAAGCTGTTCTGCTTTTTCGTAATTTCTAGTATTTACTTCAACAAGCAACTGTTGATATAACACACGTATCGTATCATACAAATTATCTTGGTTAACAGTTGTTTGTGTTCCAAGTATATCACGTTGTATTGCAGTAATTATTGTTCCGACTTGAACAAAACCCACTTTATTTGTTACAAGCAAGTTAAGTTCTGTAAAAAACGATTGAAGCTCTTCATGCTGTCTTTGATCAAAGTTTGTTGCTGACGTGAAAATTTGTTGTGCATGAAGAATTATAGCACGTGAGATATGGTATGAAGATTCATTGTTTGTGGAAATTGCATCTTGATACATTTCATCCGCAACTGAAAGCATTTGTGTTACAACATTTGGTGCTAATGCAGGATCTAATTTAATTTGGTCAAGAAGTGATTTTATATAAGAAGTTTTTTGTAAAACCTGATCATCAGGCATTTGTGAGTTTATATCTGCCTGAATCTCTACAAGTATAATGTGAATCTCGTCTGCAAGCTCACTATCTGTAGATCGAAGTGTTTGAAGAGATCTTGCAAAAACATCTGATGCAAACTTGGAATATTCTTTTGCTACGATATAATTTCCATTTGCGATGCTTTCTTCAGTCAGGTTGATTCCTACGCTAACTATTTCCTTATCACTAAGAAGAATTATTTGTGCCTGGGATTCTGCAAATACAGTTTGTAATGAAAATGCTGCAAGTATTGTGAGTGAAAATATACTAAGATAGTGGATGCTGCCAAAGACGGTCATAAAGTGTGGTAATTAGGGTAAGCTAACTTTATTTAAATCAGAAAGTCATTCTAAGATTTTAGAATGACAGTAGCATGTTTTAAATAGTTAGGCTGACCTAATTGAAAAAACGTATGACAAAAAGGCTTTCACT
>JBOGRG010000078.1:0-3972 GCA_050749365.1 Nitrosopumilaceae archaeon | reverse complement strand
ACTTTATGGGAAACGTCTACCAGAGGTTTCCTGTCACCATAGAACGTGGTCTTGGAGTCCATGTTTGGGATACAAATGGAAAAGAGTACATTGACTGCATGGGAGGATATGGAGTTGCCCTTGTTGGCCACTGCAACCCAAGAGTTGTAAAGGCACTCAAAGCACAGCTTGAAAAAATAATCACAGTACACAGCTCACTTTACAACAAGACACGAGAAGAGTTTCTTGAAAATCTGATCAAGATTGCACCAAAAGGACTGACCCAAGTGCATCTAAACAATAGCGGAACAGAAGCGGTAGAAGCTGCAATAAAATTTGCAAGAAAGTTCACGGGTAAAAGTGGAATGATAGCCATGAATGGATCATACCATGGCAAATCATTTGGATCTCTGTCGTTGACATTCAATCCAAAGTATCGCAAGTCGTTTGAACCACTTGTTGACAAAGTATCATTTTCTCCATTTGGGGATATCGAAGTTCTAAGGTCAACTGTAAACTCTGACACAGGATTCATCATAATAGAACCGATTCAAGGAGAAAGTGGAATCCATGTTGCACCTGATGGATTCTTGCAAGATGTCAGAAAATTCTGCAATGAAAAAGGCATACTTTTGATCTTTGATGAAATTCAAGCTGGGCTTGGCAGGACAGGAAAGATGTGGGCAGGTCAGCATTGGGATACGACTCCAGACATCATGTGCCTTGCAAAAGGCATTGCAGGCGGCGTGCCAATGGGAGCCACACTTGTACGCCCAGACATACTTGCATCCATAAGCAAGGGCGAACACTCATCCACCTTTGGGGGAAACCCTCTCTCATGTGCTGCAGGCATTGCTACAATACAGGCATTAACGCAAGATGGATTGATAGAAAATGCAGCAAAAATGGGAAAGAGATTCCGAGATGGACTTGAAAGTTTAAAAGAAAAGCATAAAATAATTAGAGAAATTCGTGGCAAAGGTTTGATGATTGGAGTAGAGATGAAGTTTGAAGTAAAGGACATTTTGCTTGACGGAATTGCAAATGGTCTCTTACTTTTGTATTCTGGAAGAAACATACTCAGATTGCTACCTCCGCTTGTCATCTCAGAATCAGACGTAACCAAAACTTTAGAAATACTAGACATGATACTAGAAAAAGAGGAAAAGCGAAGAAATGTCTAAAGACAAAACCGATGACGCAATTATCGAAATGTTAAAGAAAAACTCTAGAGAGTCATTTGTGGAAATTGGACAAAAGCTTGGCCTTTCCGAATCGGCAGTAAGAAGAAGAGTAAAAAATCTTACTGATGGCGGAATCATAAAAAAGTTCACAATAGAAACAGGTGACGCTAATGCTACAAGTGCAATCATTTTAATTTCAGTCGATTCAGCAACTGACACGTCAAAAGTTTCTGCAAAGCTAACAAAGCTTCATGGTGTACACACTGTATACGAGATAACAGGACAGTACGACATTGCAGTTATAATAAGAGCTCCAACAATTACTGACATTAACGCATGTATTGATTCGCTGCGCAAGGTCCCAGGTGTGTTTGACACCAACACGGTCATAATTTTACGCACTGTGACCTAAAAAACGAAGTTCGGCTCCTTTTGGTACACTAAGACGCAAAGCGGATCAAAAGCTATCAAATTAGCCGATTCTAGTACGAATATATTTATATTTACCAGTTTTTGGTACTAGATCAGTAATGGATGATCCGAATTACTACGCATACCAGTACAACTCTAGTGGAAACAAACCAAAGAAGATTCATGTTCTTGACAGCACCCTAAGAGAAGGCGAGCAACATCCCGGAGTCTCGTTTTCAAACAAGCAACGAATCCAGATTGCATGGATGCTTGACTATTTCGGTGTAGATCAAATCGAAATTTCACCCGTAGTATCTAGTGATCATAAGGAAGCAACTAGAACAATAATCAAGCAGGGATTAAGAGCTGATATCGTAGCGCATGTACGTGCCTTAAAGGAAGATGTAGATGTCGTACTTGACTGCGATGCAACATGGATGGCAACTTATCTTGGTATATCTGACATTCATCTAAAAGACAAACTGCGTATCACCAGAGAAGAAGCATTACGAAGAGCTGTTGAAACAGTAGAATATGTAAAATCACATGGTCTGAAGATGCGATTTACTATGGAGGATGCAAGTAGAGCAGAGCCAGCGTTTCTGGTAAAGATGTGCAAGGCAATCGAGGAAGCTGGTGTAGATAGAATAAGCATTCCTGATACTGTAGGAATAATGCGACCAATTGGAATGTATAATCTTGTAAAGACTGTACATGACCAAATAAAGACGCCACTTGATGTGCATTGTCATAATGATATCGGCTTTGCCTTAGCGAATGCTTTTGCAGGATGTGATGCAGGAGCTGATCAGATTCACACCACCATAGATGGAGTTGGCGAAAGAACAGGAATTCCTGCACTAGCAGAAACAGCAGTTGCCCTTACCTATCTTTTCAAGTCTCCAAATAATTTCAGACTGGACATGCTTATGGACCTCTCCAGATTGATTGAGCAATATACAGACATCAAGCCTTATGATTCCAAGCCAATAGTAGGTGCCACAGCCTACAAACACAAGGCAGGAACCCATTTGGCAGCAATCTTGAGAAATCCTGCTGCATACGAACCAATTGAACCTAAGGTAGTAGGAAACAGACGAAGGATTGTCTTTGGAGAGTTGGCAGGTAAAAATGGCGCCGCCTATCTCATGTCGCTTTTAGGGCTGGACCAAAATGATGAACATGCAAAAGCAGTAGCAACAGGTCTCAAGAACTTGCGCATGGGCGATTTGCTTGAGATTCCGCTTGATGACAGACTTGAAAGAAAGATAATTAATGACACCCAAGTTAAGGTAAAACCAGGTAAGTAAAGATATGAAGTGTCCAGAATGCGATGCAACCATCACCATCCCAAAGGACGCGATGGAAGGGGAGATCATAACGTGCTCTGATTGCGGCGCAAGCTTTGAACTGGTAAAAGGATCTACAGGCCAAGAATTAAAACCAGCACAAACTGTTGGTGAGGACTGGGGCCAGTGAGCTCCGGTATATCGATTCTTTACGACACCATCCGGTGGGAAGAAAAAGCCATCTTTGATGCGGGCAAAAAAAAGGGAATCAACATCCAGATGGTGGACTGTAAGAATTTGTTTTTAGATTTGGACAAGACCAAGGAAAATTTTGGTACTGTAATACAGCGATGCGTTAGCTACTACCGCAGTCTTCACTCTACTGCAGCTCTTGAAGGAAAGGGAGTTAATGTCATAAACTGTTTAAACACAAGCATCCTTGCAGGAAACAAGCTATTCACCCACATGCTTTTGCAAAAACATGGAGTTCCAACACCATTTAGTACTGTTGCCTTTTCTGAAGAAGCTGCGCTTGAAGCTCTAGATAAAAAAGGTTATCCCATGATACTCAAACCGACCGTAGGAAGCTGGGGAAGAATGATCGCACTTCTAAAAGATCGTGATTCTGCAGAAGGAATAATGGAGAGCAGAGAAAGAATGTATCCAATTTACCAAGTGTACTATCTGGAAGAATTTGTTCAAAGACCACCACGAGACATCAGAGCAATAATGGTAGGTGACAAAGTGGTTGCTGCAATCTACAGATATTCAGGAAATGGTCAGTGGAAGACAAATATGGCACTTGGCGGAAGAGCAGAAGAGTGCAAGGTGACAAAAGAGCTTGAAGACATTTGCGTCAAGGCAAAAAATGCGGTACAAGGACAGATAGTTGGGGTAGATCTTATGGAAAGTAAGAAAAACGGTCTAGTTGTACATGAGGTAAACAATACAACAGAATACAAAAATACTGTCAGAGTTACTGGTGTAGATATTCCAGCGTTGATGATAGACTACGCATTAGAATCGAGAAAATAAGAATTGGACTCTTCAATTACAGTAACACCAAGGTTCTCAGTAAAGATGCTTGAGAAGATACTAAGGTTTTACAC
>JBOGRG010000077.1:0-17291 GCA_050749365.1 Nitrosopumilaceae archaeon | reverse complement strand
ACGGTAACTTCATCATCTCTGGCTCCGCTCCAGTCCTTTGGTATGCCGATGTAGTAGTAGTTAGAATCAGAGTTGCTTAGGTCTTGATATAAAACTTGAACCATTGATAGGATTGTTCTTAATGGTTTAATTATCTATTGCAAAAACCAAACCTTTTATCATTTAAGGCAGAATTTTAGTTGATGATTGCAATTGTTCTTGTCAAGTTCAAAAAGAGCGCAAAAGAGGTAGCTGCATACGGAAACAGCGTGCTAAAAAAGACTCCAAAACACATCAAGGTCAAATCTTCATACTGGACAATGGGAAGATATGATGCTGTATGGATAGTTGAGGCACCAAACGAAGAGAGACTCTTTGAGTGGTTTTTAAAAGTAGGCAGAATTGACATAGCTAGAACCGAGACAATGGTTGCCATACCAAGAGACAAAGCAATGAAGATGCTTTCAGCTATAAAGCGGAAGGCCAGATGAATTTGTATTTGAAATGGTAGAAATGTTCAATCTATTGAAGAACATTTTTTATCAAATTCCATCAAGTTATTCTTGCAAGGGAGCTATTGAAGACAGAAAAGAGCTCAATGAACTGCAAAAGCTGATTCAGCAACGAATAGAATATCTTAATCAATTAAATCTGGACACCAATGCTGATTCTGTCTTACTAAAACACTATGAGCTTCATGCCAAGATACAAGATTGTATATTTGCAGATCACTCAATGCAATACATACTTGTTGCAACAATAGTTTCTAGTGTTGCAATTATTGTTTTTATTAGATGGTATATGTTAAGAAAAATATCAAAACCAGACAAGTAAATGGATTAGTATTAAGCTGATTTATCTAAACTAGTTTTATTCTTCTATTTTTAGTGCACCTGATGGACAGCTCCGCACTGTTTTACGAATTTGATCATCGGGTGCTCCATTAGGAATTATAACAAATTTGCCATCTTTTACTTGAAATACAGCTGGTAAATTTTTTACACAGTTGCCAGAATGAATACAGACCTTACTATCCCACGTTATTTTAGCAATATAGACTATCTGAAATTATTAGATAAAAGTCTTGGTTATTACTATACTATATGATTAGTCTACCCACATTTCCTTGTGTACAAAAGTATTTGTCTTTGGATCAAAATGGCTAATCATATTATATCCACTTTTTCCTGTTGGATATTCATACACAAAGTTTAGTGAAATAAAGATCTTGGAATTATCCTGTTGCGCCTTTTGTATTAAATCATGTTCTATGACAAACCAATAGCGTTTTTCCATAGATGGTAGCAATGGTCCAAGATTGAAACTCTGGTTTTCCTTATATTTTGTTAAAATCTCTCTAGTCAACGGCTCATCTTTTGCTGTAAACTTTGCCAAGACATTTGAAGTGGGGATCTCGCCATAGTTTTTTAGTGTGATAACAAATTGTCTGTGTCCTTCAGGAGTAATATGCATTAACTCAATACTGTTTGAAGGGCCTATCCATGGTCTAAACCTGTGAGTTGCCTGAAGTCTGCTCAGCTTAACAGTTTCCTCCATCTGTTTAATAGCTACAAGAAAGAGAATTACCAGTACAATAGTTGCAATCGCATTGCCTATGGTGGCAAGCTGTTCAATTGTTGTTAGATCCACCAGATCCGTATACTAGAACACTTGTTATTCAAGTTTGCCAGTGAGTAGTATTTTTATTAAGATTTTTATGTCCTAAGAAAATCTTGACAAGCGTGGCTGACGCAGTAATCAAAGAAAGAAAGTTACATGACATAACTCATTTTGGAATACGAGCAGTACTTGGAGCAATTTTCATTTATCACGGTTCTGGTAAATTTGATCCTGGTTTTCAAGGATTCTTAACAAATATTGGTCTTCCAGTAGAGATGCAAATTCCTATCGCTTTGGCAGAATCGATAGGCGGTATTTTGCTAGTCATTGGAGTTTTAACTAGAATCTCTAGCTCAGTTATTTCTATTATCATGCTAGGTGCAATTTTTCATGTAAAAAAACTAGGAAACTTTTCTGGTCAAGGGGGATGGGAGCTAGACCTAATTTTGCTTGTAGGCCTTTTAGCCACTATAGTATCTGGACCAGGCAGAGTTTCAGTATCTCATATTGCAAAAAAAATCCCAAGATTTTTACAATAAATAAAAAATTCCTGCTTTAGGCAGGAAGGGGTTTGTCAAAGTACTAGAACACTGGAAAGAAATTTACAAAAATGCTGATGAATACATTTTTGAGGTTTTAGCGAGGTACCGTTAGATCTTATAGAACCGCTTGTCAACAGAGTCAAAAAAGGCGTCAAGTTTAACTATATTTTTTCTGAATCTGCTATAGTGCCAAAAGGAAGAAAACAACTTTTAGAAAAACTTGGCTTTAAGAAACTCATTGAAAAGGGTCTAGTCGAAAGAAGAATGAAAAAAGGCGTTAAGGTGGTTGTTGTTTTAAATGAAAAAGAAGCATCTGTAATGTTTCCTAATATGGGAGGAGAAGCAGATATGGGCAGTATGTTTTACAGCAACGATACATTATTTCATGAATGGTGTCTTGACTATTTCAGATACTGCTGGTATGCTTCAGACACTTTTCAAGAACGCAAGCTCAAGGAATAGATTTTAGAAGCACGTTTAAGGATAATATCATTATAATTCAAGCCATGACTTCAAAACGGATTGTCTCGTTTCTTCCCAGTGCCACAGAGCTACTTTACGAACTCGGTGTAGGTGATCAGATAGTAGGTGTAACACATGAATGTAATTTTCCTGATGACGCAAAAAGAAAGCCGCATGTAATACACTCATCTTTTGACCCAACCACGATATCAAGTTATGAAATTGATAAAAAAATCGTAGAGTTTATGCAATCAGGCAGTGATATTTACGTAATAGATGAACAAGTCTTAAAGAAAGCAAATCCTGATCTTATTGTTGCACAAGGACTGTGTGAGGTCTGTTCTCCTTTCACCAAGGAAGTAAACAGAGCCGTTTCCATTCTTGATAACAAACCATCAGTTGTAATTCTTGATCCACATAATCTTGATGATACTTTGGCAAGTATAATAGAAATAGGAAAACATGTTGGCAAGACAAAGGAAGCTCAAAACCTAGTCACTTTACTACAAAAACGCATAGATTATGTGAAAAGCAAATCTGTGAAATCAAGACCAAAGGTCCTTTGTGTAGAATGGCTTGATCCATTGTTTACTGCAGGTCATTGGGTACCACAAATGGTTGAGATGGCAGGAGGAATCAATGGTGTAAGTGTGGTTGACAAGCCTTCAAGACGAATGAAAGTAGAGGAGGCCATTGAGTTTGATCCTGATATTGTAGTATTGATGCCATGCGGCTTTGACATAAATCGAATACTTGAGGAATATCCAAAACTTGCAAGTAATAAAGAATGGAAATCATTGAAAGCAGTACAAAACAACACCGTCTATGCAGTGGATGCCAATTCATATTTTAGCAAGCCTAGTCCAAGAACTGTTACAGGCCTTGAAATCTTGGCAAAAATTATCCATCCTGAAACTTTTGGTGATCTTAAAATTCCAGATAATTCGTTTGTACAAATAAAATCTTGATTAGGGATGCATCAATTCACGCCTAGCCTTCATTATAAAGTTGATTTGGTTATTGCAAAAAATTTAGCCTGAATTATTGATAAAACTAGTTTTTAGAACTTAGCAAGATACAAAATAGGCCCAAGATTTTTTACAAGTATGCATGTGAATGGTTTTTCACACGTGATACAATGAAGTCAATTAACTATACAATACTTGGCGACGAGTCAATAGCAAAAGATTTTGGAAAAAAAGGCACATCAACCGACCTTACTATATATGACAGAAAAGAATCAGATATTATTAAAACTTGGACTGTACCAACAGGATTTCCTGAAAAGATACAGCTCCTTTTTCAGGCAATAAACATGGCAGAGTATGTCATATTTCATGTAACAAAGCTTGATAAATTTACAGGAGAGCAAATCGTTGCGCTTGATAGTCTAAAGAAGACACAAGGATTACTAAGCCATTCGTATGATGTTGACAGAAGCAAACTTCTTACCATGATATAAAAGGAACTGTGATTGAATAGTACAAACTAGTAGAATTTGATAATCTCAAAAAAGAAGTAGATTTATTGCAGCCTGTTTCAAAAGATGGCAAAACAAAAATTGCTATAGATCATTGCTTTGATGTCAAAGGAGTAGGTACTGTGATACTGGGTAAAGTAACACAAGGAAAAGTAAAGACATACGACAGCCTCAAACTGTTGCCAAAGGGCACTGACGTTTTGATAAAATCAATACAAATGCACGACGATCCTGTAGATGAAGCTATATCTCCTGCAAGGGTAGGGCTTTCAGTAAAAGGAATTACGCCCGATGATGTACAAAGGGGGGATATGCTCTGCATACAAGATTCAGCCCAGGTTGCGCAAGATATTTCATTAGATTATATCCAAAACCCATTTTTCAAAGGGGAACTTGGTGAAAACCAAATGTTTCTAGTAAACATAGGATTGCAAATTAGACCTGCAAAAATTGTTTCGTTAAAACCTATGAAGCTGTCACTTGGCAAGGCTGCAGTATTTGAGAAAAATGACATTTGTGTTATACTAAAACCGGAATCACAGACTATAAGAATAGTTGGCAGTGGACAGATAATTAAATGACAGATCTAAACATAGTTGCATTCGGTACGTGGTCTGCAATAACAGCAATTTTTCTTATTGTCATAAGCTTAGTTTATCAAAAATTTTCTAGGCGAGAAGAAGATGAATCACCTCCACATTGAAAAAAAAGGGCTTCGAGGGCTTGCCATAGCAGAAAGTTTCAGAGAAGATTCTAGGAGTTCAACTCTAGCCGGAGTTGTGATGCGGCGAGATTTTATTATAGATGGTTTTGTGTTTGGTCATACCACAATAGAAGGAAATGACGCAACCGATGCAATATTACAAATGCATCAAAAATTAAACCGTGATGATATTAGCTTTATGATGATTTCTGGATTGATCATATCGATGTACAACATAGTGGATATAAAAAAAATCTGGAATACACTAAAGATTCCAATCATTGGTGTAACATATGATGATTCAAAGGGAATTGAGGCTGCAATAAAATATCATTTTCCTGGTTCCTACCAGTCTAAGATGGCAGAATACAACAAGCTTGGACCACGAACAAAGATCTCACTTCACACAGGACATGACCTCTATCTAAGAATAGAAGGTTGTACAATACAAGAGACAAAGAAGCTCTTAGATGCCTTTACATTGCAGGGTGCTATTCCAGAGCCACTTAGAGTAGCCCACATGCTTGCAAGAACAAAACTACAGTCTTAACAGAAAATGCTAAACCTGCGTTACTTTCGTTCCTCTATCTTTACTACCCATTTACTACCAGTGACTCTTGAAGAGGAAAACTCGATGTGACCTATTACTCTGTCTCCTTTTCTAACCATAGCATAATCAGTCTTGTCAAGCTTCAGCATGATCTCTTTTGCTTTGTAACCGCCTTCTATCACCCTGATCTTAAAGCGCTTGCTTGCTTTTGTGATTAAACTTCTTGCTGCTTTGGTATCACCAATCCATGAAAACATTTCAAAAGATCCAAAATTTTTCGTGTCTATTTCATAACCATAAAGTCTTGCTTCAAACTTCAAGTTTGATTTTTTTGCTTCTGAATTCATCCATTCTATTACTTCACTACCATGTCCTTTTCCAACACCAAAGGTTTCCGAGCTTCCCATTTAGCACTTATTTTAAAACATAGTACATGAATGTAACTTAGCTGGACAAAGCGCTCAGTTTTGATATCACTAGTTATCTATATAATATTCGTGACAGTAGGGATGCTGTCCGTTAATTCCATGTTGTGTTTAGTGTTAGAGAAGTTTCAGTGCTTCTTCCCTTGATAACGTAACCAAGGTTTCTGTTCGTACTACATCTCCAGCATTAATCCACAACTTTATTGCGTCTTTCTCACTTGCACCTTCATACACCCAGACGGCATCAAATCTTCCAAGAGTCCAGTATGTACCAATTATCTTTACAGTGGGTGGGAGGTTTTGCATAATCATTTTACCAACTTCGACCACATCTCTTGCCTTCTTCCTGAATTTAATCAGGGTTATGAACATCATTAAGATTCAATTGTCATAATAATTACTTAAGCTTATACAGACTAAAGCTTATAGAGACTAAAGCTTATACAGACTAAAACCCTGTTAAGTTTCCAAAAATCAATAGCACATGATGATGTTTGTGTAAGTATTTGGCTATGAAAAGATTGTATAGTTATAGAATATACTAAATCTAATGCCACTTGCTATAAAAATAAATTATCTTAACATCTACGAGAGTTACTTTAAGGGTGAAGGTGAGTTTGGTGGCAAAAGGTATACGATTCATATTCAAAATGAAAGACGGGGTAAGGTGGTAAGATTTCCATTCGAGCATCCAAGGAAAGAAAAAGTGCTTGTTCGGGTATCAGGACCAGGGGATGTCTATGTTGAAGATTTTTTACCATACAAGGGCGAATCTGACTGGATTGAGCTTGATTCTGACATCATAACTTTCTATATTGCAGATCACCAAGACCAGTTTGATTATTTAGAAATTTATCAAAGTAATGAATAGTATGCAATTATACAGCATTATTAGTCTGGTCTAGTATTATCATACAGTGGCGCAAACTTCTGCAGACATTCGTAAGGCAATAGAGTCAAGCTGGAAAGAGTATCTATCACGCTATGGCAATCTATTTTCTTCTGATTTTATAAGTGGTTCAAGTCCACCTTCCGTCTTTGTTGGTTCTTATGGTTATCCAAAGGTCTCTGTGGGCCCAATGCTGCCACCAGTACATGGAGACACCACGATACTAGATTCACCAGAAAACTGGTTAGGAAAAAGCCTTGAAGAAATTGTAAACTATAGGCTAAGTCTTGTCAGAGGAGTACAAAATGTTTCTATAAAATATCCACAAGGAAGATACATTGAGAGCCTGCAGGAGGTAGCCATGTCGTCAAGACCAATTGATTCTGACATTGAATTTTTAAAAAACACAATTCCTGTCACATCAATTGATGGTGAAAATCCGCCCTTTGGACCAATTGGTGAGATAAAGACTGCCAAATTTTCCAGTTCTACAGCTGACAAAAACATACAGAAAATTTTCTACGATAAAGATTTGCTGGCACAAGACTCTGTCATTGAGCTATACAACAGAGGAATTGAGATAACAAGAATTCAAAAGTGTTTTAGCATAGGCATGCTTGGCAAAAATAGAAGGCTTGTTCCAACTAGGTGGAGCATCACTGCAACTGATGATATAATATCAAAATCCTTGGTTTCAGAAATAATAGAGTTTGATCTAGCTGATAGCTTTCAGGTATTTTCTTATAATCATATTGGAAACTTCTTTTCTGTCCTTGTTTTTCCAAGCCGTTGGATGTTTGAGATGCAAGAAGCTTGGTACGATCAGCAAGGAAATATTGGGTTTGGCTCAGATTTTGAAGATGCAAGAGGCCTTGATCATTATCCCGCCACAGCTGGTGCACATCATGCGGCAAGGCTTGGTGTGGCTGAATATCTTTATAAAAATAAATTACAGGCAGCGGCCATGGTGCTAAGAGAGATAAGACCAGAATATGCTGTCCCGGTGGGAGTATGGCAGGTGCGTGAAGGAATACGGATGGCACTAAAGCAAAGACCACAAATAGTATCAAGCTTTGAGGAAGGCCTTGATGTAGCATGTAAGAGTCTGAGCATAGACAAAAAAGAGTGGCTTGCAAAAAGCAAGCTGCAAAAGGCAAGAAGACAAAAATCGATCTCAGACTTTTTTTAGCGCCTAGAGTTTTTATTTACCTCATATAGCTGATTAAATGATGCAAAGCAAGAGTATAATTTTTGCAATTTTATTAATTGCTAGCCCAATCATATTTGCTCTTGGTGCCTTTCCAGAATCTTTTAGTTTGAGCTGGAACCAAGGCAGGGGTGGATTTCTTTTTGCACTTGCGTTTATTGTTGCCGAACTTGTAGGCCTAAAGATAAGCATATCAAAAAAAAGACTGCTTGGTGTAATTCCACTTGTTGTACTGACAATAGTATACCTTGTAAGCCTTGAATTTGGATTGCGTGATTATATCATTTCGAGTGCCCAAAATTACAATGTTCAATTGATATATTCTTGGACATGGATGTGGGACTTTGTTGTCTTGGCAGCTTTCCTCATTGCCTCTATGGGAATATTGTTTGGAAAAAAATGGATCAGAATATCGCCAGCAGGACCAATATTCATAGCTGGAAGCGCCGTAATTTTGTCACTTGATGCATTCTTTCCATATGATACGCTAGGACCATTACAGTATGTAGTGCCATATTTAGTCCAGACAAACGCATGGCTGATAACCACTCTGGATCTGGGAATTGCAACTGCACGAGACAATCTTATGTTTTTGAAGGGAGATCATGGCCCATTTGCATTGCAGGTATTCTGGCCCTCGGCTGGGGTACACAGTGTGATAATTTACTCGCTTGTCATGATGGCCTTTTTGTTCAAGATGAACATTGCACCAAAAAGAAAGGCGATGTATTTCATGTTGGGCATAATTGGCACAATCGGCGTAAATATGATTAGAATATTTTCGTTATCACTTTTTGCATTAAAAATATCTACAAACGTAGCTGAATTTGAAGAGTTTCATTCAGTGGCAGGCGAGATAATGTTTCTTCCATGGCTTTTTATTTTTCTGCTTGTTGTGACATATGTAGAGACAAGACGCATAAAAAGACTAGAAATTGCCGAAAAAGGACATGATCAAAATAAATAGAGACATAAAACCGGGGACCTATACTCTTAATGATATTTTTGATGGTTTAAGGGGAACTACAATTCTTAAACAAGTCTTTAAAACACAAAACGAACTTGATGAAGTTTTTTCAAAAACAAATGTCATAGTAGAAGAAAAAGATCACTACATGTATGTAAAAAACGACGATGCATCAATAGTAATAGGCTTAAAGCATCTTCAAAATTCTGATCCAAAAATTTTGTATCTTGATATAATTCATGAGCTCGTGCATGTAATGCAACAAAGACAAGGTCTTGATCTATATGACAAATCGTATTCGTATGTAGACAGGCCAACAGAGATTGAGGCATACAAGATAGCTGTAAAGGAAGCAAAGAATCTTGGTATGAGTAACAAAGAAATTTTAGATTATCTTCATGTAGAATGGATAACTCCAGAAGAGCATAGAAGATTAGCATCTCGCATGGGGCTATCTGTCTAGAAATATCTTGTAATGCTATCCTGACCAGAAACTTCAGCTAGTTCAGATACTTTGACACCAATTCTACGTACAGGAATCTTTTGGTCTTCTAAAGACTCGCGAAGCAGCTGTAATGCGGCCTTTTTTAGCTCCTCAAGACTTGAAGTAGAATTTTTGAGCATTCTAGATCTAGTCTTGTTTGAAAGATCAGACTGGACAAATTGTATTCCAACAGATTTGAAAATTATATTGTCCTTTAGTATTGCCGCATGCACATCTTCACATAACCTTTCAAGGTCTTTTGCCAAAAAATCATAGTCTTTTGAATCCTGCTTTAGTGTGATTATCCTACTGTATTGTGTAGCTTCCTGCCTTTGTGCTACAGGTTCATCATCTATTCCCCTTGCCGCGTTGTAGATGTACGTGCCAATCTTTCTTCCAAAGTGACTATTAAGAGAAAAGACATCAAGTTTTTTCAGGTCAGAGATTATCTTAAGGCCCATCTCAGAAAATTTTTCTTCTGTCTTTTTACCTATTCCTGGAATTGATCGTATTGGCAGAGGATCCAAAAAAGATTCAATCTTGTCTGGAGGAACTATGGTTAAACCATCTGGCTTTTTAAAATCAGACGCAATTTTTGATACAAGCTTGTTAGTTGATACACCGACAGTACAGGATAATTTTACAGAATTGCGTACCGTATTTTTTAGCTGTTGTGCAAGGTGACCTGCGCTTACAAAACTTCCACCAGTTTTTTTTGAAACATCCAAATACGCCTCATCTTTTCCAACGTATTCGAAAACGTCGGCATATTCCTTTATTGCTTCCATGGCCTTTTGTGAAATCTCTGAATAGTAATCGAAATCAGTAGGCAGAAAAACTGCTTCTGGTATTTTGTCCAGTTTTTTCTTGGCAAATTTTATAGGCATGCTAGACTTGACACCATATTTTCTTGCTACGTAGTTTGCAGTGGCTATTGCACCACTGTCGCCCCCGCGGTCTGAGAAAACACAAACTGCAACTGGCTTTGTCTTTAGCTCTGGTCTACGTAATTCTTCACATTGTGCAAAGAAATAATCAAAATCAACATGGAATACGATTCTTTGTTCCACATGATTCTAAGAGAAAAAAACGCTTATTACATTATCGAATACGATAATCTAAATATCTTGTAAGAATAAATTAATCGTGGACTATCCGGTTACGGCAGAACCAGAAGGAGTAAAGATAAAGCCAGAAAAAATGATTGTTGAAAAACTCTATCACTGTGTATTTAAAGACAAGGTTCTGCTTTTTTACAAAGATCAAAATGAGATTTTAAACTGCTACGAAATAGAAGAAAAAGAACTTGTAGACTCAATAAAGCAATCTTCCTCGCCCGAAGATGTGGAAGACATATTGCAGAAATTTATAGAAAAAGAAAAATCTTAACCATTAAATAAAACACAACTTGACAGGCGTCTGTGAGCCGTCCACCAAACATCGTTTTTATTGGAAAAAAACCTATAATGACATACGTTAACGCCACACTGACTCTGCTTGCAAACGAGCCTATTGTGACCATGAAGGCTAGAGGAAGAAGTATAACCGCAGCCGTAGACGTATCTCAAATGATAGTAAAAAGAATGAATGCAGTAGGTTACCGAGTAAGTGACGTGCGAATATTTTCAGAAAGAATGACTTCGCAGGACGGAAAGGAACGAAATGTTTCCACAATGGAAATAGATGTCTCTCGTGCCTAAAGATGACAAGCAAGTTTGTTAAACACGCTGTTATGATAGGTTCGGCAGGAGTTGTTGCAGTAGCTATTTTGTATAGTGTAGGTCTTGTTGATAGCTGCCCAACAAAACATGCTGGTATTGTAAATGACTTAAATAAATATCACAAAACCTTGGATCCAGAATTTTGTGAAGAACTTGTTACTAGAATAATTGAACTAAATGAAGAATGTGGAATTGAAATTGAGATTCTTGATTGTGGTTAAGCAAATGCTTCAATTATAAACACAATTCCAAAGTATACAAGAATTCCACTTATTGCAATCATGAAAACATCATAGTTCTTGCTTGAAAGTATTTTTTTCCCTTTTGAGGAAAGAAATCCTACGGCACAAAGCCATGCATAATCCATCCAGATATGAAATGCAAACATTATTCCAATCCCTGCAAATGATGCAAGAATAAGCGAATCAGAAATCAGCTTAAATCCAATGGTAAACCACCAGATGAGAAAGAAGGGATTTAGTGCACTAAGCATGACCCCTGCAATAAATGGACCATGCTTTCCCTCAAAGACAGTTGATGGTTTTTTGAAAACTGTCTTTATCTGAATGCCAGCAAAAACAAAAAGACTGAATGCACCAAGTATGGCTATCACTTCTCTAAACTGTGGTATAGTTTCAAGTGAAAGGGCTCCTACTCCAAGCAAAACTACAAGAGGCAATTCCACAACGGTGTGACCATATGCCATCTTCAGGCCAGCCCTTGCGCCGCCTTTCAGACCATATGCAATATTGGCTGCAAAAAGTGGCCCTGGTGACATGACACCTGAAACTGAAATCGTAATTACAATTAGCGCAAATTCTACAAGTTGAATCATCTAAAGACTGAGCTTGGTTTTTGATATAAGCATTAATACAAAATGATTTTACAATTGGCGTCCAGCTTGTCTTTTAAGAAATCAAGAACCTCTTGAGGGCTGTTATGATAGACAAACTCTTCTTTTCCTTTAGCTGACATATTTATGCAGTATCTTTTTGCCGACTTGTTCACAAATATCATGCTTCCTTTGTTTTCTATTCTAATCCCTTCGTCCAGATCAAGAACTTGGACAAGTTTTGCAAGTTGGTTTTTTGATACTTCTCTTTCTTGGTACATTAACCATACATTGCATCCTTGAGTGGCTCGGCATCTTCTTCTACATGCTTTAGGTTTTTTTCAACTACTTCTGCTTCTCGTAATAGCATTGCTAGATCACAGGCCGCACCAGGTACTAATTTTGACATTGCCATGCAGACTTCGGCACCAGATCTAAAGTCAGGCCCCTTATCTCTTGCGTTAAACAAAAGAACTATGACATTAGTGTTTGACATAGCTCCTTCGTTTAACAAAATGCCTGGAATTCCTGGAACCGTTCCATGAGATAAGGTTGGGATGTTTGCATCCTTGAGCTTCTTTTTGGCCGCTTCTGTACTGCCTACTCCTATCACAAATGGATTAGACTCTTCTGTTTTGATTGCAGAACTACTGACAATTAGTGAACATTTGTGCTGGGTTGCCCATTCTAGCATAGTTCTTGCGAGATGACGATGTATGGATTCATGTGGAGTAAGATAAGATGAAAAAACTGCAACCTTGAGGGTGCTATTTACAAATATCCTTGCTGGAAAATTGGGAACTCCATCTTTTATTACGCTGATAGGAGGAAAAAGATCCGAATCAAGGACTCCCGCTATTTCAAAGTTTATAGTATTTATCATGGATTCGGTTGCTATAGCATTGGCAAGTCCTGCATATGGGAAGCCATCTATCAGATAACCGCCTTCTATATTGATTGGTTTAGTTTCTCTTATTGTGATTTCTGAGACCAATATTTTTTCTATAGACGGCGTCCTATTAAACCATGGATATGATTTTATTTGGTAATAATACACCAACTCCGTGGAAACTTTATACATACTCATAAACTGCGATTTGGGCTCAGAAGCTGATATAATAAATGAGTTTATGAAAATTCCAGAAGTAAAAGAGGTAAGAGGAACTTATGGTGTTTACGACATATTTGTCAAGATCCAAGCAAATACAAGAGAAGATTTAGAAAAAATCATAACTCATAAGATTCGCAAAATTTCAAAGATCCGTTCCACTGTAACACTAACTCCAATTCTTGCGCAGGGTGGCCGATAAGTCCAACAATGCTCAAGCTGTTCAATTCTTTTTCTTTGAAAAAAGAAGACTTTGAGCCATTTGATAAACCAAATGTGAAAATATTCATCTGCGGTCCTACGTTGTATGATTATACACACCTTGGGCATGCACGAATATTTCTTACATATGATCTGTTGTGTAGATATCTAAAATACAAAGGCTACAAAACTGACGTTCTTGTAAATATGACTGACATAAACCAAAGCGTCTTTAACAAAGCCATAGAGCAGGGAAGAGACTATAATGCCTTGGCAAGATTCTACTCTAATGAATTCATAAACGATCTTAGAATTTTAAACATCTCAAGTATTACAAGACTTGCACATGTTTCTGATTATGTAAAGGACATAACCAAGCACATTTCCTTTCTAATAGAACATAAAAAAGCATATTCTGCAAATGGCAATATCTATTTTGATACTACTGCAACAAATGACTATGGCGTAATTTCAAAGCAATCACGACAACAACTAAACCTACACAGAATGGATATTGGTCCAAACAAGAAAAACCAAGAGGACTTTTTACTATGGAACTGCTCAGAGGACTTTGGATTTTCATGGAAAGGAGATTTTGGAGAAGGCATCCCCTGGTGGCACATACAGGATAGCACCGTAGCAGCTGAAAACTTTGGCTTGCATTATGACATACATGGTGGTGCAACGGAGCTTGCATATCCGCATCATGAAGCACACTTTGCTCAATACAGGGCACTAACGGGATCAGAAAATCCAGTTAAACTATGGATGCATGTGAGTCTTGTCTTATCAAAAAAAGAAAAGATGTCAAAATCACTCGGGAACATAGTTCTAGCTCGTGATCTAGCTAGCAAGTATGGACAAAACTTGTTGCGTCTCTATCTATTTTCTACTCATTATAGAAAAGAAATTGATTACAGCGAAGAAGCCTTTCTAGAAAAAAAGGCATATTTGGAAAAAATTTATCAAGCTCACCACAAGGCATCTGGCAAGACTTCGAAAAATATTTCAAATTTAATTGGAGAGTTTTTCAAATGTATGGAGGATGATTTGGATTCTCCAAAAGCACTAGAAATCTTTGAAAAGATATGCATGGCAGTGCTAGAAAATGACAGCATTAGCATATCAGACTTTGAGAGAATTACTGATGTCTTGGGTCTCTCTATATGATTTCTAAAATTGAAGAAAATGATTTAGGTTTTACGGGTATGTGGAGTACGATGAGTACATTGGAGTGTGGAACTTTATTTGCTAACCAGAATCTGCCAAATGACATATTCTTTGACAAGCTTACAAACATAATCTGTTTAAGTGAAAAAATGATCGATAACGCCATATCTATTTTTCAAAAAAACAATACACGACCATTTGTTTATGTTTTGAATAATTCAAAGCTTGAAGAACTACTTAGAAAAAAAGGTTTTACGTTTTATGACACACAGCATGCTTTGAAAAAATCAACTGACACAAATCTAGAAAATTTGTCAGTACATCACATTGCAAGAAAGGACTCACTTTTATGGGCAGAAATCTTTTGTCAATCTTATGAATGTCCTGAATGGATCGACGAGGTAAACTCGATTGTCAGAAATTCAGTCTCCCAAGTTGAGTATCTAGTAGATTCAGAGTATAATGCATCATGTGTCGCACTGTATGAAAAAAATGCTATTTTAGGATTGTACTGTCTTGGAACAATACCAGAGAAAAGGAAGAAAGGCCTTGCTAGATCATTAATTAATTATGCCCTAAACCAAGTAAGAGAAAAAAAATTAGAATTTTTGATGCTTGAAACATATGAAAGAGACAGATTGCTAGAATTTTATTCGAAACTAGGCTTTGAGAAAGTTTATGAAAAAAAAATCTATACTATCTGAGTTTTGCAAGTAATGCAGAATAAAGAAATGGCAGTATTGTAGTGGCTTCGGCATGTATGGTAGTCTGTTTTGCATTCTGAGTAACCTTTCCCCAAGAGATTGCCTCTCTTACAAGTGCACCGCTTAGACTGCCGTCAAATTCCTGTGCTGTCGTGATGTATACTGCATAGTCTAATCCATCGCGATATTGATTCCACCACAGTGTGTGATGCTTTGATATTCCACCTCCAATCATGAGGGCACCAGACTTTTTTGCTTTGAATATCAATTCAGATAAAAGATCACTGTCTGCAGATACATTTAGCTTAAAACCTCTGTGTTTTTGCGTAAAAAACCAGATCTGACTGCCTACCGCGCCATCCATTATTCCAGGAACTATCACTGGGATGCTATTTTTGTAAGCCCAGTACAGAAAGGAACTGTCTCCAAGGTTTGTGCCAATCATTTTTGAAATTTCAGCTGTGGACATTTCTTTTTTGCCATCTTTGTAGGATTTTTCTAAAAAGTCTTGCATCTTTTCTTCAATCAGCGGTCCATAGCTTTGCATCGGAACAAGAACATTGCCTAATCTGTGAATGTGTTTGTCTGCAAGTTCGTTGTCATCAAGTGTAAACGACCCTTCAAGATAATTTGAAAAATATCTAGCAATGTCATGGTCTAGTGCACCACATGTAGTAATTACAACATCAAACATCTTGTTTTTTATCATGTCCTTAATTATGCCACGAAGACCAGTTGATATCACAGCACCTACAAAAGAGAGAAACTTTAGACATTTTTTGTCTTGAATCATTTCAGTCAGGATGTCAAGTCCTTCAACCAAATTTCTTGATTCAAATCCGCCTGACTTTGACATCTCATCAAATATGCTTTGTATGTTATCGCCTTTTTTAATTGAAATATCTTTTACTGGTCTACCTGGTTTTATCACAGAACCTGAATCCAAATTGGGTTATAAAATCCTCTGCACACAAAACACAGTTTTAAGCACAAGTAATTAATATGATAAGATAATCTGCGTAAATATCGAGATAGTTTGGGAAAAAAGATTCGTATAGCAATAGCTGGTGTTGGAAATTGTGCTTCTGCCCTCATCCAAGGTGCTCATTATTATTCAAAAAATCCTAACGATACTGTTGGCCTTACTGCATACAATATTGGTGGTTATGCCCCAGGTGACATTGAAGTTGTAGCTGCCTTTGACGTGGCTGATACCAAAGTAGGAAGAGACGTCTCCGAGGCAATATTTGCAAGACCAAACAATACTGTTACAGTTGCAGAAGTGCCACACATGGGAATTACGGTCCAGCGTGCGCCAGTTCTTGATGGAGTAGGCAGGCACCTAAGCCAAATTGTTACGCCATCCAAAGATCCTGAGGTTGATGTCAAAAAGGTCTTGCAAGACACTGGTGCAGAAATGCTTGTAAACTATCTACCAGTTGGTAGTACCAATGCAGTAAGGTTTTATGCTACACAGGCTCTTGAGGCAGGAATTGGATTTTTAAACGCCATGCCTGTCTTTATTGCATCTGAGCCAAAGTGGCAACAAGCGTTTGCTGAGAAAAAAATTCCGCTTGCAGGAGACGATGTGATGAGCCAGCTTGGTGCTACTGTGGTTCATAAAACACTGGTAAAACTTTTCGTAGACAGAGGCGTGCTTGTTGATGGCACCTACCAGCTTAACATAGGTGGAGACATGGACTTTTACAACATGCTTGATGAGGAAAGACTTGAAGACAAGAGGATAAGCAAGACTAGCGCAGTAAAGGCAATGGCAGACTATGACATACCTATGAGGATAGGTCCAAGTGACTATGTTGATTTTATTGACAATGAAAAAATATGCTACATAAACATCGAAGGAAAATATTTTGGTAAGATTCCAATCAAACTTGATTTGAAACTCAAAGTGATAGATGCATACAACAGCGCGGGAATAATGATAGATGCGATAAGGGGACTAAAGGTTGGTCTTGACAGAAATCTTTCTGGTGCTATGACTAGTATCTCATCTTATTGTTTTAAGCATCCGCCTATACAAATGCCATATACAGAGGCCAAGAAAGCCTTTCTAGAATTTGTAGAAGGAAAACGTGACAGATAGTTAGAAATTTACCAAAAATCACATTATAATAATTGTTAGCCTAGTCAATGAAACTTGTTACTATTTGGTTATCTTTCCTTTTTGAGCATCGTGACTATTGGTTCATATTCGTAAGGTAGAGATCTTTGGCTTCAAATCCTTTG
>JBOGRG010000076.1:0-13149 GCA_050749365.1 Nitrosopumilaceae archaeon | reverse complement strand
AACGGCAGTAAATGAATTAGTTAGTGGTTCATTAGCATTAAAGTTAGGATTGCCAACTCTTGATATTGTGTTTGTCAATCTGCCACAAGATATTATTCAACTATCTGATGATTTACGGCAAAGAAATATTCAATCAGGATTACACATAGGTTTTAAACGATTACCCGAAGACGTTTTAGACTTTACTTATCTAAATGATGATATGCTACTTGATAAGACATTAGTAAATAGGGATGAACTCTATGGTGTTGTGAATTTTGATAATTGGGTACTTAATACAGACAGAAATAATCAAGGAAATAACATGATTGAATTTTTACCACAAAATCAAATTAGATATATTATGATAGATTTCGGGCACTGTTTCACAGGTAATAACTGGAATCAGGATTTGCAAAATGCTATAAATAGACAAGACTTGATGGGCGTATTTGATTTTATTCGACGACAGTTGATTAGTATCAATGAATTTGAAAAATGGTTTGTTACCATAGAGAGTATGAATGATACAGAAATAGATTCCATTGTAGACTCTATTCCGTCAGCATGGAATTTGTCTCAAAATGAGAAATCAATTTTATTAGAACTCATAAAAAACAGAAAGCATTTAGTGCGTAACATTATATGTAATAACAGGGTAACGTTAAATCTTGACAACTAGTTTAGCTATGACGCCATGTCGATATTTAGTTGCTAAATATGTTGGTGATGATGTAAGAGATGAGCCAATCAATATAGGTATCATAATTCAATCAGAGAATAATAGAAAAACAATCTCTAAATTCATTACAAATTATAATAAAATCAGAACTGGTGGAGAGGATGTAACAATTCTTAAAGAAATTTTAGAGAAGATTCACCACGAAATTTCAGAAAGTAAAGACAAAAAAATACTCGATAAAATAGCTCTCAAATATACTGGTAAAATAAAATTCACTGAACCACGTCCTACGTTAGTTGATGATTTAGAACATGAAGCAAATTCTCTCTTTGAAAGGTATATCAGTATAGAACAAGCAGTTATTGAACAAATAGAAAAAATAACACTACCGCTAATTAAGAAACAAGTTTGGCATTATCTTGCTGAAGATTTTAGGGGTTATGCGAAACGAAATGTGGTGATTAAAGGAAAACGAAGCAAATTTAGATATGATTTTATGTTAGGTAGAAAAGATCAAATTCTTCAAGCTATATCGTACGATGCCTATGATTCACTGAAAAAAACAAAATTAGTTGATTGGAATGTAAGAGATGCGATCGAAGCAAATGGATTGAAATATAGTAATTTTGGTATGATTATTTCAAGACCTACTCCTGATAATCCAAAATATGAAAAAATTAACCAACAATACAAAGAGGGAATTGGTATTTTAGAGTCTAGGCATTACAATCTAGTTTTCTTTGATAATCAAAAAAAATGGAGTAAGGAAATTAGAGAACTTGTTTAAAACACCCGACAGTTAACACGAAGAATAAACACCCTCAAAATTAACAGAAGTGCATCTGAGAAGGTTTTTTAGTTATATAAAACCCGTAGCTGTTGAAATGGTCAGCCGCGGTAAAATTGTGATAGGTGCTGCGTTTGCCGGATTGTTTGCTATGCTTGCTGGATTTGTTTATTATGCTAATTTAGATAATCCTCAACTTGAAAAAGTAGAACTAGAATTAGCTGATGTGAGGCTGCTTGATGTAAATAGTGTAGACCAACGGGCAAATCTTGAAGTTGTTTTTCTTGTATCAAATCCAGGTGAAAAGACTACCACCGTTTCTAGTATACGTTATGAGTTATTTGTAAATGATAAGAATGTAGGCAATGGAGAGTATAGTGTTGAAGATGTTGCACTAAGTGGTAGGGCTCTAGTTTCTCCAGGTCAGCAAATTCATTTTTCTAGTACATTTAACCTTGTATATACAAATCAGATTGCTGATGAATATTCTGCAGTCACTAATAATGAAACGGTAAAGTATTCAGTGCGTGGAATGGCTACAATTAAATCAGCTTTAAGTGAAATAGATAAACAATTCGAATCTGTACTTGGTTAGTTCAAACCCCAGCTTCTCTTTATTATTGGCGTGATCTTAACAAATGGTGCTTCTCCTTCTTTCCATGGCATTTCCTTAACCCAAGAGAATTTGTTATAAAAGATCTCATACAATCGCTTGAACTCTGGACCATTTTCGATAAATTCTGTCGTACCTTGTGCAACTACTGCTTTGTGTTTTCCTTCCAAGTAAATGTCTACGACAATTGCCACTTTATTATTTTTGTTCAGGTTTGTGTATTTTCTTGTGTTATAGTCTGTTGCGATATAGAAATAACCGTTTTCAAAATAATAAGTAACAGGCGTTACTTGTGGAACATTATCGTATGAGGTGGCTATTCTACAAGCCTCATTTTTTTTCAAGAAATCTATTTCTTTTATAGTAAACTTGACCATAGATAATTCATTACTCAATATAATAAAAAGAGGTGGGCCGAGAGAGATTTGAACTCTCGACCACCGCCGTGTCAGGGCGGTATCCTAACCAACTAGACTATCGGCCCGATAAAATACGACTCTTTGTGGAGGCGTTATTAACCTTTAATTTGAAAAAATAAGAATAATATGCACTGTTTTTGGTGAGTAGCACATGAACGGAGATTTCTCAGAAGATGAAAAAAATGGCTTTTACAAGGCGGTTTTTACTAGACGTGACGTGAGATCTCAATTTACATCAGAACCAATAGATGATAAGACTTTGTCTAAGATTTTGAATGCAGCTCACCATGCGCCTTCTGTTGGTTTTTCTCAACCATGGAATTTTATTCTTATAAAAGATATGGAGGCAAGACAAAAGATAAAAAATTCTTTTGATTTTGAAAGAAAACGCTCGTCAAATCTAATCGAGGATCCAAAGAGAGCAAAATATCTGTCTTTGAGATTAGAAGGAATCTTGGATTCTGCAGTAAACATTTGCGTGACATATGATCCTTCCAAGTTTGGTCCTTTTGTGATTGGAAGAACTAGCATTCCTGAAACAGGAATTTACAGTGTATGTTGTGCAATCCAAAATCTTTGGCTTGCAGCAAGAACAGAAGGGATTGGATTGGGCTGGGTCAGCATTCTTTCTAATGATGATCTTAAAAAAATACTTGATATTCCAGAACACATAATTCCTATTGCATATTTGTGCCTTGGTCACGTATCAGAATTTGCACACAAACCAGATCTTGAAACTGCAGGATGGCTCCCACGACTTGATTTGAAAGATGTCGTCTTTTATGAGAAATGGAATAGGGCTGCTGATCCAAGCTGGCAGCAGATACACCAAATGATAGTCTCAAATCGTGATTACGCTTAAATTGTTACTAGCTTTGATTTTTTCTGGGCTCGTGGCGCAGAGTCTAAACGACGCGCAACATGGATAGCGCGGTAGCCTCCTAAGTTACAGGTCGAGGGATCGAAGCCCTCCGAGCCCGCCTCTTTACTTTGTTTTTACATAGATTTTCTTTTATACTTTTGAGTGTACTAGTATTCTATGTGCAATGAAATAGAATATGCCATGATAGAGGAATATCTAGCAAAACTAAAGCAAAAAGAACCCAAGGAAAAAGAACCTGAAAAACCAATTGCTGTTGAAGCAATTGCATAACAAGATTAATAATAAAATATACAGCCCAGCTTCAGATATTAGAACCTAATCAAAACTAGTGCACTAAAAAGTATATTTCTAGATTATACTTACACGAGATGTGTCATAAACTGTCTTGAAGATTTTAACAGTATAGTCTCCTTGGAAGATATTGATTACTCGATCACCGTCTACATTTCTGACTCGGAACTTGTATTCATAGGAACCATCTTCTTTGACATCAGTCTGTGCAAAATGTACTGGTTTTCCATCTTTGTATATCTGAATTATGACTGGATATCCTTCTGCTGGGTTGATTACTTTACCTTCAACAAATCCCCATGGGAGTGTGTTGTCATGTGGTATATTCATCGATATAATTTTCTGTTGCAGTATAACATTGTCACCTGTTATGAACTTTGGATCCATGGTAAATTCTTCAGATAAAGATGATGTGGGACTAGGAAAGATCACAAATAATGCAGTAAGAATCGTAAGTCCCACTATAGCAGATATCATTAGTGTTCTTCTGAAAAAGTTACATATTAAGCTGACGTATCATTAGTTCGTAGTAATTGATAACAAAAGAGAAACTAAATGATGGCTGCAACTGCCATTGCCATTTTGGTGGAGCCATAAGTTGCCCTGCATGTAAACTAAACCACGAAAAACAATGTCAACATTGCAAGTAAGGCTACTTTTTCTTTGTTCTGCGTTTTGACTTTCCTTGGGCTGTAAGCATTTTGAGATTAGCAAGCTCTATCTTTAGGGCTTCTATTTCTACGAGAGTCTTGAGATTGGCAATCTCTACTTTTAGCCTCTCTATCTCCTTGTCTTTTATTTTTACACTGTCTCGCAGTTCTTCTAGTTCTACATTAAGCTGAGCCTTTGCTTAATGGAGCTCATTTGGGTTTATCTGTACTGCATGGGGAGAGTTGGGAAGATCAATTAGCTTTTTTTACTTCGTGACCCGATCCCCGCTTCATGTAATCAGCACTTTTTTGTGCAAGCCAGCATATGACAACCAAAAACCATGCGGCTGTAATAAATACCAACAGGGTAAAATGTAGTGCTTCTGGAAGCACAAAATATAATCCAGTAAGAACTACAGCAAGAGCACCTACTGTTACTGTAGGGATGTGTCCCATATTTCACCTCACAAATATGCTTGAATATAATAGTAATGAAAATTATCAATTTACAAAATCAGTTACAAAAAGGAGAGATTTTGCTAGGTAGTGACACTTCCAGTATCTTTGTTGCCAAAATATCCAGGTCTGGAAACCTCGGATTGCAAAATCTGAATCTTTTGTAAAAGTTCATTTCGGAGATCTCGCGCAACTCGTCTTACGGTTGGTCTTGGAACACCAAGTTCTTCCACTACCTTCGTATAGATATCTTGTTTATCTGTAAACCCCTTGTCAAGCAGCGCGTTGATCGCTTGTTTGATATTTGTGCTTTGAGTAGAGCGATTCACGATTTTTATTTTTCAGATGTTCTATATAAGACTGTTACTATATTTTTAGTAGAATAACCATATATTTAAAATCAAAAAATATTTCGAGCTAGAGAACAAAATTCTATTGTATTAAAAAAGTCATTTACCAAAAGTTATGGTATTTGTCTACAGAATAATATTTTATAGTGAAAAACTGCGTGGAAGGTCTTTTTAGCAGGTGGTTTGCCCACTCAAATTCTTTGTGTCTTACAAACAGTCTTTTAGACTTTTTGTGCGTAATTTTTGTGATTATTGGATTGTTTAGCAGAATTTCTTCATGATTTATCAACTGGTATTGTCTCCTTTAGATGCCTAGCACATGTTCCAACTTCATTTTTGTAGGTGATGCGTTTAATCATAGATAGATAAGTATTTCGTAGGAATAAGATTGAAGAGATAAAAGTCAAAGAAGAGCGAAGAAAGACTCTTATGATTAAATCTAGCAGCTGGAAGAAAATGCCTAAAGCCACAATAGAGACGAGTTTTGGCAAGATAGTCTTTGAGCTTTTACCAAATCTAGCGCCAGAGACGGTAAGAAATTTTGCCAAGCTTGCACAAAGCTCGTTTTATGACGGCACACTGTTCCATCGCGTCATTCCAAGATTTATGATTCAGGGCGGAGATCCCAATACCAAAAAACCGGACAAGACCAAATGGGGAATGGGCGGTCCCGGTTATACTATAAAGGCCGAATTTAATTCCAAGTCACATCTTCGGGGCATAGTTTCCATGGCCCGTACAATGGATCCAGACAGTGCAGGTTCACAGTTTTTCATAGTTACTACTGACAGCACTTTTCTCGATAGACAGTACACGGTCTTTGGCCAAGTCTTAGATGGCATGGATGTGGCAGACAAGATAGTAAATTTGCCGCGAGACAAAAGTGATTGCCCACATCAAGAAGCAAAAATGCTACATGTAACAATATCTGAATAGGTGTGATAAAATTGTACAAACTACTTACAACTATGCTCATATCTGTAATGCTTTTAGCTACTTCACAAGCTTTTGCTCAAGAAATAACTATGGGTGAAAAACCAGAACAAATTGTCAACATCACAATAGACGAAGAGGGAATAGCTCATGTTGCACACACCGTAAAAGGAAGTATGAAGACTCAGCAAGTTGATACGTATGAAGGAAACATGACCAACCTTTCTGTAACAGACAAAGATGGTAATGAAATGCAGTACCTTACTTTAGAAAAATACCCTATTGGTGTAGTACTACTTCCTTCAGGTAAAGACGTTATAATTAAATACGATCTGACTGATGTTCTGTCTTTAAAAGATGGTGTCTGGGCTTGGAAATTTTCTAGTATAAATTTGACAAACTTTTACTTCCCAAAAGGAGTCGATACGATATGGGTTAATAGCAGACCAGTTTACATTGGTGAAACGGGAATACGGCATCATGGTGGCTCCATGATACTGGAATATGTTATTGATGAGCCTGCGGTATTCAAAGAAGCCATGTGGGAAGATAAAAAATTCACAGTAGGAATCAGAACTCTTTCAAATGTTGATCTGTTTGAGTTCAGTCAACCAACAAAAAGAATTACATTTAATGTTGATAAGGAAAAGGCTTTGGTTACTGTAGCCATTCCACTAGAGCTTTTGTGGGAACCTTATGATGTGTATCTTAATAGTAATCAAACCTTAAACTCAGAGTTTTATAATAATGGAACACATGTTTGGCTTGGCTTTAGACCCAACACATTTGGAACAATACAAATTGTAGGTACAACTGTGGTTCCTGAATTCCCATTATTTGTTCCACTTGCAATAGCAATTTCTGCAGTTATTGCGCTCCAGTTTAGAAATAGATTCAATTTCCGCTAGATTATTAGTAGTATTACTTTAACAGATTTCATGGAGTGCGGTTGTCACTGTATAAAGTGTGGAAGTGTGGAACTAAAATCAAATCGTATAGGGCAAAGTAGAAAGCGATGGTTACTTTGATATGCATCACACCTGCAAAAAATGTAATGCACACTTTGATCATCTAGAAGGAGATGTATTTGATTCCTGTAAGATTTGTAATTACGACTCTACCTAAGCTGTATTAGTTTATTTGTAGAGTAATAACTGCGTTTTTCTTGCGACTCCTTTTGTAATTCTTTGTTGAATGCCATGTTAGCTAGCACCTTTGAGACATCTAAAGGTCTGGCAGCCCAACCATATTCATAAAGCTGAGCAACAACTTCTGAAACTGTTCTTGGCTGTTTAAAAAAAGAATCTCTTGCAAGTATGTGTATTTTACTCCTAATCTGACTAGCGTCAAGGGATATGGGTTGGGTAAATTCTGGCTCATGAATCTCTGCATCTTCAAGCGAGTTTAGGTAATTTGTGCTTGATTCATTCCTTAATCCTTCTCTTATGATTTCAATTTGTTCTCTAGTACGTTGTTCTTCTTCTGTTTGAATTCTATCTACCACATGCCTAGATAAATTATGTATAACTTCGTCTATGCTTTGGTTGTCTACATAAAAGTCCTTAGATTCTACCTCAATCTCATTTGCGCCTACCTTTAGTCTAATTTTAGCCATTTCACATATTCAATTGTATATTTTCATTTATCCTACTAGCTCTAAGCTACTTAGAAAATAGATCAAAACTTTTACACATCTAATTTGGTTTTTTTTCCCTACCTATGATAAAAGGGAATTCCCCAATCTGAGGCTGTGCAAAAGCACTCTAAAATAGCAATAATAGCAATAGCCATAGGCGCTATTGGTACGTTCGGATACTTTCAGTATGTTTCAGTAACGCAACTTAATGTATCAATAAAAGACAGTGAACTGATGGAGAGAACCAACGCCGGTTCACTTTATAATATGCAGCTAGAGTTTGAAAATCCATCACTTTTGACTCTGAATATAGGAAAGACCGACTTTTTGATATCAGTAGAAGATGAAAGTCTCGGCGTAGGCATTCTAGAACCCTCTGTCATACCAGCCATGGGCAAGGTTGTAGCAGAGACGCCTTTTCTTGCTGATAATCAAGTCCTTGATAAATATGAAAAAAGCGATTACACTCCCTCCGTAAAGCTAAGTGGAATAACCACATACGATCTACTGTTCACTTCACTTGATATTCCATTTACATATTATCCAACACAAGAAGAAGCCAGAGAATTTATACACGGTCATTAAAACCCGCAATACATGCTAACTATTTTTGGCTCAGTAGCCCTAGACACCATAAGGACGCCTACAAAGATTTTAAAAAACGCTCTTGGTGGTGCAGCAACTTTTGCGGCTATTTCAGCAAGCTTTTTTGTAAAACCAGGCTTGATAGCTGTAATAGGTCATGATTTTCCAAAAAATTATTACAATATTCTAAACAGCTTTCTTGATTTAAATGGACTAGCGCGTGCAAAAGGAAAAACTTTCAGATATGATGGAAGCTATGACGAAACTCTAAGCTATAGAACTACAAACAAAACAGAACTTAATGTGCTTGGCAATTTTAAACCAACAGTGCCAGAAGGATACAGAAAATCCGAATTTGTTTATCTTGCGAACAATGATCCTGCACAGAATACTAAAATTATACATGAATTTGACAAGGTCAAATTTTCTATGTGTGATACAATTGATTTTTGGATCTCTACAAAAAGAAGTGATGTCATAAAAATGATGAGCGTGGTAGATTCTGTTGTAATAAACGATGAAGAGGCAAAGCTTCTGACCAAGAGCCAGAACCTGATTAAATGTGCTAAAAAGATAATGGAGTGGGGTACAAAATATGTAATTATAAAGAAAGGCGAGCATGGATCGCTTCTTTTCTATGAAGATATCGTTTTTCCTTCACCAGCATTTTCGATGGAAAACATAGTAGATCCAACAGGCGCTGGTGACTCATTTGCTGGCGGAATGATTGGTTATATGGCAAGTAAGAATAGTACAAAAATCTCAACTATTCGAGAAGCAGCTGTATACGGAAACATAATGGGATCATTTGCTGTTGAAAAATACGGCCTAGACGGATTAACTAAACTGAAAAAATCCCAGATTCAAAAAAGATTCAACCAATACAAGAAGATGGTTCACTTCTAACAAAGGTTATAGATATCAATTCAAAATCACATCCATGGAAGACAAACTTGAATCGATCTTTACACTACAAAAAAGCTTTGAAAGAATGATGAATTTAGATAGATATCCAAAAGACGTAGAAGGAAAAATCGCTGCTCTTTGTACAGCTATAATCCATGAAGCGATTGAGCTGCAACGGACAACTAACTGGAAGTGGTGGAAAAAACCAATTCCATTTGATAAGGAAGCTGCACGGGAAGAATTAATTGACATATGGCATTTTGTTATTCAAGCATCACTTGAGTTGGATATGACGCCTGATGATATTCTAAGGGAATACCAAAAGAAAAATAAGATTAATCAAGAAAGACAAAAAAATGGATACTAGACTTGTAGTATTGATTCAACTGAGGATTTGATTTTTGATATATTGGTTTCACCTATTTCATTAATTAGCCTAACCTGCTTCTGAAAGTCTGTAATCTGAGATTTTTTTAGTGTTACCACAGGCTCAGGGCTGGATGAGCCAATTATTCTTCCATCACTATATATTCCATTTTTGTAAAGGTTAACAAGTGAATGCCCCGGTTGATGCCCAACAGCATCCATTCCACAAATAAAAATTGTCTTTATATTTTTATTAGATATTACATGTCTGACTAGTGAATCAATCCCTTTGTTTTCAGAAAGCAATCTTCCCACTATGACAATTTTTGACATGAGATTAGAGTCTGCAATTTCCTTTAGTAATTTCATACTAGAAAGAGTACATATGACAAGTGAAGATTTGGAATTTCCAAAAAACAATTCATCATTAATTGGAAAAAGTATCTTACATATTTCACCAGCTATGTTTGCTACAGTATTCATTCCTTCACAATCTTATGTAGTAACTTTGCTATCTGATTGAGATTTTGTTTACTCACAAGTGGGTGCACTGGCAAGCTAAGAACGTGCGATGCTGCCCACTGGGTAACGGGAAGACTTTGTCTTTTATTATAAAAAGGTGTTTTATGAACGGGGATCCTATAGTAAGCGGTAGCGCCTATTCCCTCTGAATTTAGCTTTTTCATTATTTTGTCTCTATTTTTAGTAGATATTGTATAAAGATACCAATTGATCCTTTCACCTTTTCTTTCATGAGGAATTGTGATCTCCAAGTCTGACAAAAGTTCAGTAAGAATTCTAGCATTTTTTCGTCTTTGGTTTAAGAATTTACGTAACTTTTTCATTTGTACTTTTGCTATAGCTGCATTAATCTCAGGTAACCTCAAGTTCAGGCCGAGAACTCTTGTATCATACTCATGTAGCATACCATGGTTCCGTATCTTCCGAAGATTTTCAAACAATTTTTTATCATTTGTAACAATAGCACCGCCCTCACCAGATGTAACTACCTTTGCGGCATACATACTAAAGCAGCCGAGTTTAGAAAAGGTTCCAGAATGTTTTCCCTTATATGTAGAGCCAAGGGATTGAGCAGAATCTTCAATTATGTCCAGATTATATTTGCTGGCAACCTCAGAAATCTCATCTATGTATGCCATATGACCATAAAGATGTACTGGTATTATGGCCTTTGATTTTTTTGTAATTTTTTTTCTGAGATCGTTAGGATCCATGGTATAATTTTCCTTTACAATGTCCACAAAGACTGGTTTTGCTCCAACTGACATTATAGAATTAGCAGTAGCAACAAAAGTAAATGACGGTACAAGTACTTCATCGCCCTTTTGTATATTAAGTGCATAAAGTGCAGCCTGTAATGCAGCTGTGCCAGAGTTTACTGCTACTGCATATCTCGATTTAACAAACGAAGATAAAAGTTTCTCAAATTCTTGGACTCGTCTACCGCCTGAATTTGCGGCAGAAGTGAGTGATTTTTCTAAAAGGACAGATCGTACTTCTTTAATTTCTTCCTTACCAATTACAGGAACGTTTATTGGAATTTTCAATTACCAGATTGATGATTATAAATACTCTAATAAACCTCTTTAATTTTAAGAAAACCAATTTTTATATTTTGGATGTCGTGAATCGGGATTAAATGAAAGTCCACTTACAAGAACATGAAATTGGGTATAGGATTTTTTTGTATGTTTTCTACGGTTGTGCCGTCATCATGGCATCAATTACTGCGTTTGGAATATACTCGATGTATGTAGAATGGTTAGAAACTGGAACGTATGTAATGGGAGAGATACTAGTAAAAACTGAATTTCCATACAAACACTTTGCCAAACTGACAACTTGGCTATTCTTCGCATCCGTAATAGGATGGTATTGTGTAACAAGGATTGGCTGGAAGAAAACTACTCGAATTCCTTCTTGGAGGATGTCGTTGTTACAGTTAATGCTTGTAGGGTTTGTGATAATTTGTCTTTATGAAGTGATGTATAATTTTACAGTTCTCACTGCACAAATTGCTGCGGGTATTGTAGATGGAAAGGTTCCAGATATAGATTCACTAACAATTGCTTATCCAGATCCAACAAGACCATGGAATCTAATCTTTGCCACTAAGATATTTCTTGCTGCATTAATTATAAGCTCACATGCACTTTATCTTAGCACTAAACCTAGAAAACAAGAACACGAACTTGATGCGTAACTTTATAGGCTTACAAGAGAAAATCTGATTCGAATTGGATGTTACAGAAAAAATTACTCTTGTTACAAAGGATCCTACTGAAGAAGTTGTCACAAGTGAAGAACTAACAAATCTTTTCAATACTAACTCACACCCAAAGCACTACATAGGATTAGAGATTTCTGGTTTTTTGCATCTTGGAAGTTTAATACTTACTAGTTTTAAGATTAATGATTTTATCAAAGCTGGAGTAAAGTGTACTGTTTTTTTAGCAGATTGGCACACGTTTATCAATGATAAGCTTGGCGGCAATTTAGAAACAATAAAGAAAGTTTCAGAATACTATGCCAATGCATTTCGGCTTCTCTGTCCAGGTGTAGAAATACTTTATGGATCAAAGCTTTATGAAACTAGAAAAGAGTATTGGACTGAGTTAATTCAGTTTGCAAAGCACATATCCCTCCCACGTGCTATGAGGACACTGACAATTATGGGTAGATCAGAAAAGGACAAGCTAGACTTGGCTCAAATGTTTTATGCTCCCATGCAAGCAGTAGACATCCATACCATGGATCTTGATATAGTTCATGCTGGAATGGATCAGAGAAAGATCCACATGCTAGTAAGAGAAATCTTTCCTAAGATGAAATGGAAGGTGCCTGTAGCCATACATCATCATCTTCTTCCCAGTTTGTCAGAACTAGAGTCTACTTCTGATGAAGATTCTAAGATTTCAAGTAAGATGAGCAAAACAAAACCTAGTTCTGGCATATTCATTCATGACACTGATGAAGAGATACAATCCAAAATAAAAAAGGCATGGTGCCCAGAAGGAGTTGTAGAAAATAATCCACTCTTAGAGATTTCAAGGCATGTTATTTTTCATGAGTTTAAAGAAGTGTTGGTTGAAAGACCTACAAAATTTGGTGGAAATATCACATACACTAGCTACTCGCAGTTAGAATCAGATCATGTACAAAAAAAACTACATCCTAGTGATCTCAAAAAAACAGTAGAAACATATCTCATCAAGATAATCACGCCAATCAGAAGTGGTATTGCAATAAAAGAAGAACTTATAGAAGCAATAAAAAGAACTAAAGGCTGATTTTAATTCTAATTTTTTTGCGGTTCGACTATATTGTATTTGGATTTGTATCCACGCGGGTTGATCATCATGTCCTTGTACCTAAAGGTAGATGAATTCCCTACAATTACCGTGCTGATCATACCAAGCTTATCAGCATGGTTTTCCAAGTTTTCTAGATCTGTAAGTACTATTGTTTGAGATTCTCTGTATGCACCTTTTACTATTGCAACTGGCGTAGTAGAAGATCTGTATTTTAATAAAATTTTCCTAGTGTCCTGAAGCTGATGGATTCTTTTTTTGCTTGAAGGGTTGTATATGAC
>JBOGRG010000075.1:0-1520 GCA_050749365.1 Nitrosopumilaceae archaeon | reverse complement strand
GGCTGAAAGATTGTTCAATGGTTTGGTCAGTGCCAAAATTACTGAATTGCTGAACTTGTTTAAAGCCTTTTGTACTCAGCATCAATTCTGGTTGAATGGCTATTATTGAGTTTTGCATAAGTAATAGGAAGTCACTGATTTTTTGATTATATTAGGGGGCATGAGACCTTATGGAACTGTTAAACAATTGGAGAAGCGTCGTCGTAAAGCGATCGGGCTTCTGAAATCTGGCGAAAAGCCGACCACCGTTGCCCGTCGAGTGAATTCTGCATTAAGTTCTGTTTATCTGTGGTGGCAGCAATTTCGCAAGCACGGCAATGACGGGTTAAAACCGAAACCAACTCCTGGTCGTACTCCCAGATTATCTAAAGCCCAACAAAAGAAATTAATTCGATTTCTTTTGAAGGGAGCCAAAGTCGCTGGCTATTCGACAGAACTGTGGACCTTGGAGCGCATCGCCGAACTCATCGAAAATAAATTCGATGTGCAATATCATCCCAGCCATGTTTGGAAGCTGCTCAGAAAGTTAGATTGGAGCAGTCAGAAACCCGAGCGGCGGTCACTTGATCGGGATGAAGAGGAAATCAAAAAATGGCTGCGCTACAAATGGCCACGTATTAAAAAAAAGCCAAAGAACTAAACGCTTACATCGTTTTTATTGATGAAAGTGGCTTTTTGTTGATTCCAAATGTCAAGAGAACTTGGGCGCCACGAGGTCAAACACCGACTCATTACCATAAGCTGAGTCGTGAAAAAATTTCCGCGATCAGTGCGCTCACGGTCTCTCCACAAAAACGATGGTTGAGGCTTTATACCCACTTGTGGAAAAACGATGTGAGTTCTGAAGAAGTTATAATTTTCCTTGAAGAATTGGTTCAGCACCTTCGCGGTAACATTATCATTTTGTGGGATAAGGCCATGATTCACAAAAGCGGTCTGGTGGCCAGCTTTGTCGAGAAGTATCCAAGAGTTCGTCTGGAGCACTTCCCTGCTTATGCACCAGAACTGAATCCCACTGAATATGTCTGGAACCAAGATGATCAAGCTTTATCGAATACGTCTCCGCAATCCGTAGTAGAGTTAGAGAAGTTGCTTATCAACTCAAACAACAGGCTAGTCAAATCACAAGAGCTTCTTTGGGCGTGCATCAAAGCGTCAGAACTGCCCTGGAAATCATAGCCTTCCGATTATTTATGCAAAACTCAATAAATATACCCCGCGCTGATTAATGAGAATAGCATTCGTAAATCAACCATTTGATGTCGTGCTGCCGCCCCATCAAAATTCAATTGGGCACTGGACGTATGAGGTTGCCAGACGTTTGGCTACCGCTCACGAAGTCATCATCTATTCAGGAAGTCATTTTGATAAGAATGAAAATAAAGAAAGCAATGAAGCGGTGCGATACACATATATATCCCGATGGCCAGACGCGCTTTTGCGCAAAGCCCTCCAGCCGTTTTCTCGATTGTACGATATTCGGCATCCGTTATTTGCTTCATTTTTATACTATCTTGGCT
>JBOGRG010000074.1:0-1116 GCA_050749365.1 Nitrosopumilaceae archaeon | reverse complement strand
AGTCATCACCGACATCACGACCGACGTAAATTTTTTTGGTATGCTTTGGGATTAAAGATAAGATTCCTTTTCCAATCAATCTGTCATAAAGAACAACATCGGCTTTCTTGATTGCCTCTACAGCTTTTAGTGTGATAAGCTTGGGATCGCCAGGTCCTGCACCAACAAGATATACCTTGGCTGTCATTTTTTATTCCATTCCTCTACTTTTTCTCTCCAGTTTTTTGCAAGCTCTACTATTCCTTTTTGCTTAAGCTCGTCTGCAGCTTGCTTTCCAAGATCTGCTGCTTGCAATGGGTTTCCTGTCTTTTCCACATTAATTGATTTGCTGCCATCTACAGAATACACCTTGACTGCAAGTACTAGTTTACCATCACTTAGCTGTGCAAGTGCTCCTACAGGAAATCTGCAACCTGAATCCACAAATATCGATAATGATCTTTCAGCCTCTACTGCATATCTTGATGCTGGATCCTCGATTTTTTTTAAAAGCTCTATTAGCTCATAATTGTCCTTTCTTGATACTATTGCAATAGCACCCTGCCCTGGAGAGGGGGGAAAGTCGTTTGTAGAAAGCCTCTCAAATTTTACATCAAGGCCAAGTCTTGCAAGTCCTGCCTGCGCAAGAACAATGGCATCATACTTGCCCTCATCAATTTTTTTGATTCTTGTCTCAATGTTTCCGCGAATAGGTCTTACTACAAGATCTGGTCTTATTCTTGATACTTGCACTGCCCTGCGCAAGCTGCTTGTGCCAACTATCGCTCCTTTTTTTATTGTAGCAAGTGTCTGGCCATCTTTGGAAATGAATACATCGTTTGCAGCTTCACGCTTTGGAATGCATGCCAAGGTTAAATCGTCTGGAAGCTCTGATGGCACATCCTTTAGACTATGAACTGCAAAGTCTACTTTTTTTTCAGCTACAGCCTTGTCTATCTCTTTTTCAAATATTCCTTTTTGGTTTATTGAAAAAAGCGGTCGTGCATCAGTATCGCCTTTAGTTTTTATTGTAATTATTTCAAACTCTGCTTGTGGTGATTTTTTTTTCAGCTCTGATATCACCCAGTTTGTCTGTGCAAGCGAAAGCAGACTCCCACGTGTTCCTATTTTGTACTT
>JBOGRG010000073.1:0-14022 GCA_050749365.1 Nitrosopumilaceae archaeon | reverse complement strand
GAGCTACAAGAAGCAGTTGAGTGGCCAATGAAATATCCCATGCTTTATTCCAAGCTTGGTCACAGAATGCCACGAGGAATTTTGCTTCATGGACCAAGTGGAACTGGAAAGACACTTTTAGCAAAAGCAGTGGCAACAGAAAGCGAGGCCAACTTCATTTCAGTAAGAGGTCCAGAGCTTCTATCAAAATGGGTTGGTGAATCCGAACGTGGCATAAGAGAAATATTCAGAAGAGCAAGGCAGGCATCTCCATGTGTTATATTTTTCGATGAAATCGATTCTATTGCTCCTGTCAGAGGTGTAGGTGGGGAAACAGCGGTTACTGAAAGAGTTGTAAGTCAGCTCTTGACTGAGCTTGATGGCATAGAAAGTCTACATGGAGTAGTGGTTCTTGCTGCAACAAACAGAGCAGACATGATTGACACGGCTCTACTAAGACCTGGAAGATTTGATAAGATAGTACTAGTACCCATGCCAGATAAAGAAAGCAGAAAGAAGATACTTGAGATAAGCACAAAGGAAATTCCAACAGATAAAGTGATTAAAAATGAGACAGGTAAAAACCCAGATTATGTAGATCTTGAAAAGCTTGCAGAGAGTACTGATGGTTTAAGTGGTGCAGATGTTGCAGCTATTGCAAATACTGCTGTATCACTTGTCATACACGAATTCCTTGACAAGTATCCAGACCAGAAAGAAGCCGAAAAACAAGCGTCAGAAGCCAAAGTAACCATGAAGCATTTTGAAGAGGCTGTCAGAAAAGTTAGGACGCAGAAAGAGCTTAAGATTGGTGAAAAGGTCGCCGTTCCCTACTACAGGTAATTTTAATAAAATAATAGATCTAATCCAAGCAAATGTCTAACCACAGCGGCTATAGGGGTAAAGCCCTTACCTTTTTGAAGAAAAATAATCTTCAAGTTGGTGACATTGTCAATATAGTAACGGATTCAAGTTATTCAGGAATATTGATGCCTCGTTATGAATATAGTGATGATGAACACATAGTTTTGAAGCTCAAAAGCGGATACAATATAGGACTTGAAATAGACAAGATAAAGAAAATCAAGATTGAGTCTTCTGTAAATGTTAAGAATGAAAAAATTCCACAACCAAAGACCGATCCAAGCTTGCCAAAGATTCTTCTTGTTTCTACGGGCGGAACCATTGCAAGTAAGATAGACTACAGAACAGGAGGAGTTACACCTGCACTTACGGCGGCTGAGCTAAATGCTACTGTTCCAGAACTTGCAAAAATAGCAAATATAGATACAGAGGTGCTCTTTTCAGAATATTCTGAAAACCTACTACCAGAACACTGGAAAAAAATTGCCGAAAAGATACATTCTTGCGTAAATTCAGAATACAGGGGAATCATAGTTGCTCATGGAACAGACACAATGCAATATACTGCTGCTGCACTTTCTTTTGCATTGGCAGGCATTCCAATTCCTGTAGCACTTGTAGGCTCACAGAGATCTTCAGATAGACCATCTTCTGATGCTGCATTAAACTTAATTTCCGCAGCTAGATTTCTTGTAGAATGCAGGACCACTGGGATTTATGTTGTCATGCATAATACCATAAGTGATGACGATGTTGCGTGTCACTGGGGGACACGCGTACGAAAAAACCATACGAGCAAACGTAATGCATTTCAAACAGTTGGAGGATCACCAGCTTTTATAGTAAAAAAAGACAATATAGAAAAAAATGATCTGTTTGATCCTTTCAAAAAAGAATATACTCCAAAAATTAATTTTGATACTCGTGTAGCTTTACTAAAATATTATCCAGGTTTTGATCCTAAAATAATAGATTATATTATTAGCACAGGATACAAAGCAATAATTTTTGAGGGAACCGGTCTTGGGCATATTGGAAAAATAATGTACGATTATGTAGCTAGGGCAAAAAAGAAATGTCTCTTTATGGGGATGACATCTCAATGCGTAGATGGAATGGTACGTATGACGGTATATGAAAGTGGTAGAGATCTTCTAAATTTAGGCATTGTTCCTCTTAAGAATATGATTCCAGAAACTGCACTTGTCAAAGCTATGTGGGCACTTGGAAATTCAAAAAATATCAAAGAAATGGAAGAATTGATGAAAGAAAATATTGTCATGGAATTTTCAGACTAAGCTTAAAAGTAAGCATAATTGATAAATCAGAAGTGTCTGATCTGCAAATAGACAAAATTGGACTAAAAGTAGGACTGGAGATTCACCAACAGCTTGCAACAAGAAAGAAACTGTTTTGCAGTTGTTCTCCTGTGGAAGCAGAGGAATATCCGATAAAGTTTTTCCGCAAACTACGACTCGCTAAAAGTGAACTTGGCGAGTACGATCCGACTTCAGTATTTGAAAGAAGCAAAGCCAAGACGATAGTATATTATGCAAATCCTAAAAGTAGCTGCCTTGTTGAACAAGACGAAGAACCACCGCATGAAATAAACAAAGAGGCAAAAGAAATTGCTCTTATTATTGCGGCTATACTAAAATCGAGTGTTTTTAGTGAGATCCACGTAATGAGAAAACTTGTCATAGATGGTTCTAATACATCTGGTTTTCAGAGGACCATGCTTATTTCTCAAGGCGGTTATCTTGAGATAGATGGAAATAAAGTTAGAGTTGAGGGCATCTCTTTAGAGGAAGATGCCGCAAAAATCATTGACGAAACTACGGATACAAAAGAATACAGTCTAGATAGACTTGGCATACCTCTTGTAGAAATTGCTTTAGAACCTATTTCTGGCAAACCTGATGAAATAAAAAAAATTGCTCTAACTCTTGGCAGGCTTTTACGTGCTACAAAAAAAGTCGAACGCGGTCTAGGGTCAATAAGACAAGATGTTAATGTATCTATCCAAGGTGGCAACATAATCGAAGTAAAAGGAGTCCAGAAACTTGATCAGCTTGAAAAAGTCATAGAGTATGAGGCAAAAAGACAACATGGATTGATAATCATAGCTGACAAGCTGAAAAATTTAGAAATTGATAGAATTGCAAAAGAAAGAGATGTAAGGAATGTCACAGAGGTTTTCAAAAGCTGCAAGTCAAGGGTTATACAAAAAGCCCTAAAAGAGGGTGCAGTAGTAAAAGCTATTAGGATCAGAAACTTCGCAGGAATGTTTGGTTTCGAACCCTATGAAGGAATAAGACTAGGAAAGCAGCTAGGTGAGATTGTTAGATTCTTTGGACTTGGTGGTGTGTTTCATTCTGACGAGCTCCCAAATTATGGAATAGATGATTTGGAAATTCAAGAAATTCAAAAAACATTAGAGCTTGGACAAAAAGATGGTTTTTTGATTGTAGCTGGTGAACTACAAAAAATAGATGCTGCAATTGAATCCATTATAAAAAGAATCGAGGATGCAAAACTCGGTGTCCCCGCGGAAACAAGGGCAGCAACACCTACTGGCGAAACTGTATATCTAAGACCTCGACCTGGTGCCTCAAGGATGTATCCAGAGACAGATATTCCACCTCTTATTATAACAAAAGAAGAGCTAGCAGAAGCACAAAGAATTGTACCAAAATCTTGGGAGGAAACGATATCTGACCTGCAAAACACGTATAAACTAAATACCCAGCTTGCTGTACAGATCTTTGATTCTATATACTTGGATTTGTTTGAGACAATTTGTCAAGATAAAAGAATTTCACCAAACTTTACCGCTTCTATTCTTTCTGGAACCATCACAAATCTAGAGAGACAGGGACTTGATGCTGGATTATTAAAGCCTGCTGAGATACTGAAAGCATTTAGCCTACTTGCAGAAGGTGAAATTGCAAAAGAATCTCTAGAAATAATTTTTGAAAATATAATGTCTGGTAAAACGGCTTCAGTTATTGAAGCCATTAAAAGTGCGTCTATAAGTAAGATGGATCCTATAGAATTAGACAAAATATTAGATGCCATAGTGCAAGAAAATCTGAAGATTATACATGAACAAGGTTCAAGATCAATTGGGCCATTAATGGGAATTGCGATGAAAACTTTGCGTGGAAAGGTAAACGGCGAGAAAATAAATTCGGTGTTAGAGAAAAAAATTAACGATAAATTATCTTCAAAAAATTAGCAAGTGCTTATTTCCTTAGACTAAATTGCGTGTATGCCCTTCTGCTTACTTCCTATATCTATTGCGTCATTTACTGTAGTAACAAAGATCTTTCCATCACCTGCAGAACAACCCTTTGCATCAAGTACAGTAAGACCACCAACACCTACATTTTTGAGTGCGTCTACAACCACTCCTACTTTTTCACTAGCTATTACTGCTTCGATCTTTTTCAATAAGCGAACAGATGTATAACTCATTATAAATTTTTCAGGGCGATTTTGAAAAACATTGTATAAATTTTAGACTCTATGTTAAAGAAATTGTGTTCACTGATTCCTTTTTGCATTTATCAAGTGAGCAATTATTCGAGTTTACGCTTTCCTGTGCCTCTACCAGTACTAACAGTGTATCCTTTAGTGGATGGTTTTTCTGGTGGTTCTGTGTACTTCTTGGTGCCGGTACCACGTCCGCTAGTCAGTGTGACATCTTTTCCAATTCCTTCCATTTTCTTTTTCTGATATTCTCGGTATGAATCTCCCGCCCAATTAGCTGGCTTTTCATCCTCTTCACGAACTGAAGTGCCACGCCCACTTACTCTTTTGATTTTTCCCATTGTAGACTCTATCATTAACTCTGGTTTAAAGTTGTTGGCTATGTAGGCACGAATTGTGCTTATTAAGAAAGATGCGGGAGGTGGGATTTGAACCCACGAACTCCTAAGAGATAAGGTTCTGAGCCTTACGCCGTTGACTAGGCTAGGCGACCCCCGCAACGAAAAAATTAAGATTCCTGAATAAGTGTCTTTATTATAGGAACTGCATCTTTTAACTGATAGATTCTTTTTACTCTAGAGTCATCAAAGCTAAGATTCCATGGTTGTGTGTAAATGATAACTGACTTTCCTGCATCAAGCATGCTTTTTGCGTTGATGGGAGAATCATCAATAAAAATATCATAATCAAGTTTTGTTTTTTCTGTTCCCTCTAGGACTCCAACATAGTTTGTATAGAAGATCTTTTTTGATTTAAGCCATCTTTTAACATGAATGTGTGTTGATTCTTCTCTTGCTGTTACGATGTCTACTTTACCAAGCTTTGCAAGTTCGGCTGTTACTGTAGAAAGAGTATTTTCAGTCGTCGGTATATCTTCCCAAGATTGCCAGCACAAAGAGAGTTCCCTATAAAAATCAAACTTGTCAATATGAAGTTTTTTCCAAAAATCCCATTCAGAAATTTCTGATTTTAAAATGTTTGATCGCATCTTATTATTGTAAGATAACCATGCCTGAATAACATCAGCAAGCACACCGTCAACATCGAGACCTATCTTCAACTTTTTAGATACTAGCTTTTTATTAATTAAAAGTATCTCGAAGTTCCTCAAGAAGTTTTTTTTGGTGTTTATCAAGCTTAGTTGGTATATTGACTACAAGCCTGACATATTGATCTCCTCTTCGCCGACCACCCACATGTGGAAGGCCTTTACCCTTTAGCTTTATTATCGTATTTGGTTGACTGCCTTGTTCTACAGATATCTTTTCTGTGCCCTCTAAAGTAGGCACCATAATTGTCTTGCCAAGAGCTGCATCGATCATGGATATATTTACGTCATAGAGAATATCTGCTCCATCTCTTTTGAATTTCTCATGTGGTTTTACTCTAATTCTGACAATCAGGTCCCCGTTTATGCCATTATCTACCGATTCTCCTTCACCTTTGATTGTGTATTCGCCAGAATCAACTCCTGTAGGAATGTCAAAAGTAAGATGTTTTGTTCCTTTTTGCTTTCCAGTTCCTTTACATTTGCTGCATGGTCTTTCTATTATCTTTCCCTGACCATGACATGTGTTACATGGATGCACCGTAACAAAGGTCGAAAATCCCATGTTACGAGTAGTTCTCACTTGACCCTGTCCGTTGCATACTGTACAGGTTCTCATAGATGTTCCTGGTGCACAACCTGAGCCCTTACAGTTCTCACATTCTATGTCTTTTTGTAGATCAATTTCTTCCCGTTTTCCTTTAAGAACGCCTTCGAGTGTTATTGAAGTTTCATAGACGAGATCTGCTCCCCGTTGTCTGCCAAATCCTCCAAATCCACCTCTTCCGCCAAAAAATGATTCAAAGATTGAATCAAATCCGCCACCAAATCCTCCAAAGACATTTCCAAATATATCTTCAAAGTTGACACGAGCCCCACGGAATATGTCCTCGGTACTGTATCTTCCATCAACACCAGCATGTCCATACGTATCATAGATCTTGCGCTTTTCACTATCAGACAAGACCGCATAAGCTTCTGATATTTCCTTAAAATGCTCTGCTGCGTCTGGAGATTTGTTTCTATCTGGGTGAAATTTTAGAGCTAATTTTCGATATTGTGATTTTATTTCGTCTTGTGAAGCATTCTTCTGAACACCGAGAACTTCATAGTAGTCTCTCTTAGTGCTCATAATTACAACGACCTATGATTAATTAAGATTGGTAGTATAAACCATCAATTCATTGAACACTATCCAGTAGTATGACTTGATCCGTCACCACCCGCTGTCTGCTGTCCTGTATCCTGCTGAGTAGCACCTGGTGGTGGAGTGACTTTTTTGTAAAGCTCTGTGCTAATCTCGTTTACTATGGTCTTTAATGCATCAAGCTTTGGTTTTATTTCTGCAGCTCCTTTGTCAAGGACGTCCTTTAGCTCTTTGATTGCATTAGTAACCTTGATTCCCTGTTCTTGGGTGATCTTATCTTTCAGATCCTGATTTATCAGTTTTTCAGTGGTGTAGATGTAGCTTTCGGCTTCATTTTTAAGATCAATCTCTTCCTTTTTCTTTTTATCCTGCTCAGCATAAAGTTCCGCGTCTTTTTTTAATTTCTCAATTTCTTCTTTTGAAAGTTTAGTACTTGCAGTTATCGTGATCTTTGCTTCCTTTTGTGTACCAAGATCCTTTGCAGTAACATTGAGAATTCCGTTTGCATCAAGATCAAACTTTACTTCTATTTGTGGTATTCCTCTGGGTGCAGGCGGAATTCCAGATAGGTTAAAGCTTCCAAGAGATACGTTATCTGAAGCCATTGGTCGTTCTCCTTGGACTATGTGAATTGTAACAGCTGTCTGGTTGTCTGCAGCAGTAGTAAAGATTTTACTCTTTGATGTGGGAATGGTGGTATTTCTATCAATCAGAGGTTCTCTTAATCCCCCAAGGACTTCTACACCAAGAGTAAGTGGAGTAACATCAAGAAGTACAATATCACTTGTTACATCGCCAGCAATGATTCCTGCTTGTATGCCAGCTCCTAAGGCAACTGCCTCCATAGGATCCACAGCAGATTCTGGTTCCTTTCCCATTACGGAAGCAACAAACCTTCTGACCAGTGGAATTCGTGTTGGTCCTCCCACAAGTACAATCTTTGATACGTCGGAGGAGGAAAGCTTTGCGTCCTCCAAAGCCTTCATCATTGATGGTCTACATCTTTCTACTATTGGATTGATAAGCTCTTCAAGCCTTGATCTTGTTAGTTTCATCTCTAGGTTTTTTGGACCCGTTGCCTGGTCATATGATATGAATGGAAGATTGATCTCAGTTTCCATTACAGAAGAGAGTTCTATCTTTGCCCTTTCTGCAGCTTCTCTTACTCTAACCATTGCTGCATTGTCGTTTGGTAGATCAATTCCTGTGTTTTTCCGGAATGTTTCAACGATGTGATCTATTACAACCTTGTCCATGTCAGTTCCTCCAAGCTGTGTATCGCCTGAGGTACTCATGACTTCAAAGACCCCACCTCCCATTTCCATTATAGTGACATCAAGCGTTCCACCACCAAAATCAAATACCATAATTTTCATGTCTTGTTTAGCTTTGTCTAAACCAAATGCAAGTGATGCTGCTGTTGGTTCATTGATTATTCTGACAACTTCAAGTCCAGCAATTTGCCCAGCATCCTTTGTTGCCTGCCTCTGATTGTCATCAAAATATGCAGGAACCGTGATTACTGCCTTTTCGATTTTTTCTCCAACAAAAGCCTCAGCGTCCCTTTTTATTTTTTGTAAAATAAAGGCAGAAATTTGTTGAGGTTTGTACTCTTTTCCATTTACTTTAAAGACGTAGTCTGTTCCCATCTTTCGCTTGGCAGCTATAATAGTACCTGTGGGGTTTGTCACAGCTTGTCTTCTTGCAGGTTCGCCAACAAGAAGGTCGCCTTCCTTTGTAAAAGCAACAATTGAAGGAAATGCCTTGCCGCCTATTGTTGTGCCTTCAGCAGCTGGAATGAGTGTTGGTTTTCCACCCATCATTACTGCTGCCGCAGAGTTACTTGTTCCTAAATCTATTCCTATAATTTTAGCCATTATTTTTCACCATCGACGTTTTTTGTCGTTTTTGATATTTCTACTAAACTAGGTCTAATTACTCTGTTCTTTAAAATATATCCCTTACGAATTTCGGCTGTAATAATATCATTATCTAATAATGGATCCCCTTTTACAGATATGGCTTCATGGAGTTTTGGATCAAAAATTTCTCCTAATGCATCAATAGGAGTTATGCCATATTCTGACAAAAATGAATTCATGTTTTTTAAAATGGCGTCCAGACCCTCTATGTTTACATTTTGTTTTGCAAGCGCATCCTTTGCTCTCACAAAATCGTCATATATTGATAAAAACTTTAGCATCATTTCATCCATTAGTAAATTTACACGATTTTGAATATCTAATTCAGTTCTTTTTTTTAGATTGTCAAAATCTGCAAGAAGGTATTGAAGTTTTTTTTCATATGATGCAACAGTTTCTTGTTCTTTTGCTATTTGTGCTTTTAGTTCATCAATGGTTGGCTTTTCTACAGCTTCATCAGTGGTTGTTTCAACTTGAACTTCTGTTTTGGCGTCTTGTTCTTCAGACAAACGAGACTGGTTGATATGTTGAGTAATTTTACTCTTATTACAAGATCTCACAGAGGGGGTTTGTTTTTATCGTTATAAGATCAGTACCCTTCCCACTCTTACTAATCTTTTCATAGTCCGACTTCGAGCAGGCCACTACAATTGTAGTCTTATCACTATGAAAAAGATCAAAAGTTGGACCTTGGTAGATTTCTACATCTCCTATGTAATCACGCAATTTGGTAACAAGGGAATTTAGCATATCTATCTTATCACCACGCATTTCGTATGAATCTAAAGTCCAAACCAAAGCAACCCTTGTTCTACTTGCTTTGAGCTCATTTTTTTTCAGAGTTGAACGGATCTCATCTATTAGGCGCTTGACATAACCTTCAATTCCTTTGATACTTCCATTTACTAAATACATCATAGTGCCTGCGCCTTCAAGCGAAGTTCCAAGTGATCTTAAATCATATAATCCGTTAGTCATGTCGTCCAAGAAGAGATTTTTGAATTCGGCAAACATAAGATCTGTTCGTGTGTTTGTATCCTGTGCAAACTTGCATACTTCAAGTACACTGGATAGACCAGAAAACTGTTGAAGAATTTTTATTGCATGAAGAAGTTCAGCTGAAGAGATCGCTACGAATTTTTTTTCCTTTTTATCAGTGGTAAGTAGTTTGGCAAGCTTATCGTCTATCTTACCATTAAATGAACCCACAATTTCTGGAGTTTGATTTTTTGTTCCAAGCGGATAATAAAAATATGAAATACTCTTTCCTACTTCGAGTCCAGTCACATGTTCCAAAAGTGAAATAGTTTCATTGTTTCCTCCAACTCCTGTGGGAAGATTGTATATCACAGATCCTCCCTTCTTTATTGCGGCAGTTGCATCTTTGAATTTAGAATGAATCTCCATCTTTGTTTCCTGCCCAGTTTTTCTGATTCGTGGAGCAAAAAAGAGGTATTCTGAGTGTGAAATTGCAACCTCAATTGGTTCCACACCAAGTAGTGGTTCGTCTTCTTTCAGAGAAGCGACGTCAGGATACGTCTTTGCAATTTCTGATTTGAGTGATATTGCCATGTGTGCTGATTCATCCACAATAAAAACATCCGCACCTTTGATTGCCATTTGACATGCAAGTGCATAACCTTCTGTGCTAAGACCATAAACAACAGCTTTTATCCCTCCCAAATCATTGCAGCTAGGCAAAAAGGCTAAGAAAAACTTTTTCCACCATCAAATTCTATCCAAAATGTTTGAAAATCTGGTTTGACATACTTACTCCAAAACAACTCTTGTTTTTTGAACCAATGATCAAAAAGTTACGAAAAAACAACCACGTTCTTTGCACGTCAAGAAACTACCGCGAGGTAGTTGAGCTTGCCAAAATTAGAAAAATGAATCTTATGATTTCTGGGAAGCATGGCGGTGCTGAAAAATATGACAAATTGAAGGCAGGTCTTGGACGGATGCAGCACCTCTCATCAATAATAAAAAAATTTTCACCTGCCCTGACCGTTAGTTTTTGTTCGCCAGAAGCAGCAAGAATTTCATATGGTCTTGACATCAGACACATCGCCTTTTGTGATTCTCCACATGCAGAAGCCGTAATGAAGCTGTCTATACCGCTTGTACAACAGCTTCTCATACCATGGATCATTCCAAAAAAAGAGTTTTCAAAATATGGCATTTCTGAAGAAGCCATAACGCAATACAAGGCAATAGATGCAGCTGTAATAGTAAGAGGTAAATCGAAGAATTATTCTAAGAAGGACTTTTCCCTAAAGTACAAAAAGACCATTCTTATAAGAACTGAGGAATCCCATGCTGCTTACATTGGTAGCAGGAAAAATAGAATTATTCACATTATAGGTCAAATTACTAAAAAATTTTCAAATTGTAATATAGTTATTCTAGGAAGATATTCATCACAGATAAGCCAATTACGAAAAGAGTTTGGAAATAAGGTCATAGTGATGGACAGGGTTGTAGAGGGGAAGGGGTTGCTTAGGTTAGCTAATGTCTTTATTGGTTCTGGTGGAACAATGACTGCCGAAGCTGCATTAATGGGAATTCCGACCATATCCTATAACGCTGTACCAAACTATATTGAACAATATCTTGTGAGAAATGGTTTGGTAAAAAGAGAAAAAAATGCTAAAAAAATTGTTACGTTGGTAAAGCAGATTCTCAAGTCGGACTACAAAAAAACTAGAAGGAAGGCAAGAAAGATATTGAATTCTATGGAAGATCCTTACTCTAAGCTTATTTCTTCCATCAAATTGATCTAGTCTTTTAGTGAAAAATAGAATTCACACAACTGATTGATTCCAAGATACCCTGAATAACATTATAAGGGAACCAAAGTCAACATTCAACGCCCGGAAGCCCGGTAGAGGATTATATCCACCGAGTGTAGCGGTCAAGCATAGGGGCCTTTGGAGCCCTTGACCCCAGTTCGAATCTGGGCCGGGCTACCTCTTCAAAAACTCAAAGATAAGGAGTTTCTGGCATCATATCATAGTGTGGCAAAAGTGATATCCCAATTAATATTGGAACTACAAATATGGCAAACGAAATTGCGGTTAATATGACTCCAAGCAGCAAACAATTTTTTGCTTTGCGTGGATCATCATCTTTAATTATAAAATAAGCAATCACACCGCCTATAACATTAAAGAAAATAGGTAAAAGAAACCACAGGTTGCTTCTCTTCTTTACTTCCATGAATAAGTTGTATTATTGTAGAATTTAAATTAAATTATTTATAATTATAACTCAAGTTTTGCAAGGAGTTTCGTAGCAATTACAAACAAAACAAATGATATCACAACTAACACAAGCATCTCCATTACTATAAAAGCACTAAAGTTTCCAAAGATACCGGCTCTAACTACATCCACAAGATATGTGAGTGGATTAAAATAAAATGCGGTGGAAAGTGGTTCTGGTGCACCCTCGGCTGGATAAAAGGCAGTGCTTACGAATGCAAAAAACAAAAAGACCGTATTAATTACAACATTAAATCCCTCGCTTGACTTTAGTCTGGTTGATATGATGGATGCTATAGAACCAAAAAGAATTGAACCGATAACGGAAGCAAAGACCAAAAGTGGCATAGTAAGGAGATTAAACTCCACAGAGTTGAAGAAGAGTGGATAACCTACAGCAGTAATAAGGGAGGCACTTATCAAACCAACTATGCCTATTGTATAGGCGTTGCTTAGTATGTAGTGTGTCCTAGTAAATGGTCCCACAAGAATCTGTTCAAACATTCCATGTCTACGGTCGTTCCAGATTATAATTCCAGAGACAAGGGTGCTGTTCATTATGTTAAAACCGATCATGCCGGATGCTATGTACGCTGGGTAGTCCAGCATCTTGTCTCCAAATGGAACGAAGTCAATTAAGGCGGTATAAGCAAAACCAGCGACAAAGATGTAGATTAAAGGAAAGATAACCTGCCAGATCAAAAACCCCTTGTTAAGAGATATTGTGAGGTTTCTATTTACTAATCTAATCACTGGATGCATTTGAGTTTTCCACCACTGTAAGAAATATTTCTTCGAGACTTGTAGGAACAGCAGATAAATCTTCTATCGAGATGTTATTTGCTGTCAAGGTTTGAAGAATTTTTAGTAGCACTTCTTCTGAATCATTAGAACGGATGGTTATGTTTGTTCCTGAATTAAAATCTAATTCATAGTCCTTTATTCCTGTCAACAAGGTTGACAAATCTTTTCGTATTTCTGCTATGTGAACCTTGATTGTTTTTTCTCTACCAAATTTACTTTTTAGTTCCTCCGGGGTGTCTACAGCTACTATTTTTCCTTTGTTTATTATTGCTATCTCATCGCAGATGTACTCGGCTTCATTTAGTATATGCGTTGTAAAAAATACTGTAAGACCTGCTTTTACTTTCTTTTTGATAAAATCAAGTAGTCCTCTACGCGCAGAAGGATCCAAGCCTACCGTGGGTTCATCAAGAAATAAGAGTTCCATGTTATGCATGAACTCACGTGCTACTTGGACCCTCCGTCTCTGACCTATTGAAAGGTCATCATTTTTTATACTCCGTATCTCTTCTAGAGCAAAAGCTGAAAGTAGTTCCTCGATCCTATCCTTTCTTATCTTTCTCTTAACATTCCACATCATTCCGTACTTTTCAAGTGATTTTTCTACACTAAGTGTTGGTTCATAACTTGGCTGCTGCAAAACCACACCAATCTTCTTTCGTACCTCAAGCGGGTATCGTACAGCATCTGTTCCAAGTATGTTTATTGATCCCTCTGTTGGGGATATTAGAGTTGTAAGAAGTTTGATTGTAGTGGTTTTTCCTGCTCCATTTGGTCCTAAGAATCCAAAAATCTTGCCAGACTTCACAGAAAGATCTATACCATCCACTGCAAGTATTTTTCCGTATGATTTTGAAAGTGAGTTTGCTACTATGCAAGACATTAAAGATGGTTTTATTCTCCCACTAATTTAGCTAGTGAAATTTTTATTAATGCATATTTCTATCTCAGAGTAACTTGTCAGAATTTGAATCACTTTTAAACAGACTTCTTGAACAGAAACCCGAGCTTTCAAGATCAGATATACAAGAAATGATTAATAAAAAGAAAGAAAAGATTGGTGCTGGTTATCTGACTGATCAAGGGGCTCTCTTTCTGATAGCATCGGATCTAGGAGTATCATTAAATGAACGTCTGAAAGTAGAGATGGGTCTTAAAGACTTGTACGTTGGAGCAAAGGAAATTACTCTAGAAACTAGAGTGATGAACATATATCCTGCAAAACAGTTCTCACGAAAGGATGGCTCTCATTTCCTTCTACGAACAATGACAGTCTATGATTCGGATTCTAGAGCAAAGGTGAAACTATGGGACGAGAAAGCAAATCTTCCTGGAATTGAGAATCTAAAACCAGGTGACTTAATCAAGATAATAAAGGCCTATGTAAAATCAGACATGACTGGAACCCCTATCATCAATGTTGGATCTGGATCGAGTGTTGAGACAAGTGAGATGCACAGTAGTATACCCTCACTTGATTCCATAACAGACGATGTCAGCACT
>JBOGRG010000072.1:0-1950 GCA_050749365.1 Nitrosopumilaceae archaeon | reverse complement strand
TGCAACCTGAATCCACAAATATCGATAACGATCTTTCAGCCTCTACTGCATATCTTGATGCTGGATCCTCGATTTTTTTTAAAAGCTCTATTAGCTCATAATTGTCCTTTCTTGATACTATTGCAATTGCGCCCTGCCCTGGAGAGGGAGGAAAGTCGTTTGTAGAAAGCCTCTCAAATTTTACATCAAGGCCAAGTCTTGCAAGTCCTGCTTGCGCAAGGACAACGGCATCATACTTGCCCTCATCAATTTTTTTGATTCTTGTCTCAATGTTTCCACGTATGGGCTTTACAATTAGATCTGGTCTTATTCTTGATACTTGTACTGCCCTGCGCAGGCTGCTTGTGCCAACTATCGCTCCTTTTTTTATTGTAGCAAGTGTCTGGCCATCTTTGGAAATGAATACATCGTTTGCAGCTTCACGTACTGGGATACATGCCAAGGTTAAATCGTCTGGAAGCTCCGATGGCACATCCTTTAGGCTGTGAACTGCAAAGTCTACTTTTTGTTCAGCTACAGCCTTGTCTATCTCTTTTTCAAATATTCCTTTTTGGTTTATTGAAAAAAGCGGTCTTGCGTCAGTATCGCCTTTAGTTTTTATTGTGATTATCTCAAACTCTGTTTGTGGTGATTTTTTTTTCAGCTCTGATATCACCCAGTTTGTCTGTGCAAGCGAAAGCAGACTCCCACGTGTTCCTATTTTGTACTTCAACCTTTCACCACTTTGAGTGCTTTTCCATATGCCTCTATGGTTTTGTGCAAGTCAGGAATTGTGTGCGCGTCTGACAGAAACACCGTCTCAAACTGTGACGGTTCAACAAAGACACCGTTTTTTAAAAGCGAGTGAAATAGTTTCTTGAATTTTTTGACATCTGCTTTTTTTGCGGATTTGTAGTCAGTTACTGGTTTATCTGTAAAAAAGATCTGAAACATGGAGCTGATATGATTAATCTGGTGTGGAATCCTAAGATCTGTAGCCAAATCCCGTATTGCCCTGGCAAGTACTGTACAGCAAATCTCAAGTTTTGGATAGAGCCTGTTTTTTTGCTTGCTTATGGTCTTTACAGAGGCTATTGCAGCCGAAACTGAGACTGGGTTTCCTGCATACGTGCTTGCCTGATACACCTTGCCCTGTGGCGAGAGCTGATCCATTATTTCCTTTTTGCCTCCAACAGCTGCAATTACAAAGCCATTGCCAAGTGCCTTGCCAAGTGTTGTGATATTAGGCTTTACTGAATAGTATTGTTGTGCTCCACCTTGTGACATCCTAAATCCTGTAACCACTTCATCAAATATCAAAGGCACATCATGATCTTTTGTTATTTTTCTAATATCGGAAAGAAAATTTTTTTGTGGTAGAACCAGTCCCATGTTTGCCAATACTGGCTCTACAATTACAGCTGCAACATCTTTTTGTTTTTCAAGGACATGATCAAGCTCTTGTGAGTTGTTATACTGTACTACAAGAGTATTTTTAGAGACTTCATCCAATCCTCCTTCTGAAATCGATATGCCCTGATGTGCAGCCCCCGATCCTGCCTTTACAAGAACATAATCGTGTGCGCCGTGGTAGCAACCTTCGAACTTGATTATTTTTTTCTTCTTGGTATAACCACGTGCAAGTCTTATTGCAGTCATTGTTGCCTCGCTTCCTGTGTTTACTAGTCTGATCTTTTCCATTGATGGATAATTTTTTGCAATTAGTTCTGATAACTCAACTTCAAGCTCGGTTGGTGCGCAGTATAGAGTACCTTTCTTTAGTTGCGATAAGACAGCAGAAAGAACTTCTTTTCTTTTGTGTCCTAAAAGCAATGCGCCATAACCGTTACAAAAATCAAGATAGCGTTTGCCATCTACATCCCAGATCAAGCTTCCTTGTGCTTTTCTTACAAAGAATGGATACGGCTCGTAAAACCTGACAGGGCTGTTTATTCCCGACGGAATGACTTT
>JBOGRG010000071.1:0-13399 GCA_050749365.1 Nitrosopumilaceae archaeon | reverse complement strand
ATGTATACCTCATCACCGTCTTTTAGTGTAGTTTGCATTCCACCTGAAAATTTCATATTTTTTCCATTGATGTATATGTTGATCAAAGACCTAGGAGTACCATCAGTATTTAGAACGCGTCTTTGAAACTCATCTCCCATGGTTTGTGAGATTTTGGTAAATGCTTCTGAAAGAGTTGTAGCGGAAATCTCTACTTTTTTTTCTCCTCCACCCTTGTTTAGAACGGAGGGAATTGTGAATTTTATACTTGCCAATTATCTCACCATTGCAGAAATTTTTGCAATGTCTGCCTGCATTACCTCAGGCTTTGACAGAACCTCCATCAAGACTTCGGTTGCTTTCAATCCATTTCCTGTGACATAACAGATTGTTGAATCGTTCTTGTCAATTTTCCTCTCTTCTATCATCTTTTTTAAGACCGCAACAGATACTCCGCCAGCAGGCTCCGTAAAGATTCCCTCCGTCTTTGCTAGCAACAGTATGGCATCAAGTATCTCTTTGTTAGTTGATTCTTCGGCATAACCATTGTACTGTTTTAGCCGTTTAAGCACATAACGACCGTCTCCAGGGTCTCCGATTGCGAGGCTTTTTGCTATGGTATCAGGGTTTTCTACTGGTATGACATCAGTGCTATTTTTCTTAAAGGCATCAACAATTGGTGCACAGCCATGAGGTTGTGCTGCAACCATATGCATTCCAGAAACCTTGCCTACCAGAGAAAGGCTTTCCAATTCTTCAAATCCTTTGCATATTGCATTTAGCATTGCGCCACTTCCAACGGGTACAATAAGATTATCTGGCACCTGCCAGCCAAGCTGCTCTGCAACTTCAAATGCCAAAGTCTTTGATCCTTCAACATAGTAAGAACGCATGTTTATGTTTACAATTCCTATTCCTTTGCTGTCACCTATCTGTGCAGCAATCCTGTTTGCATCATCATACGTCCCATCAACTGCAATAAAGTTAGCTCCATATGAAAGGGCTTGTGCAATTTTTGCATGCTCTATATCGCTTGGTGCAAACACATAGCATGGAAATCCCCCCTTTGCTGCATGAGCTGCAGTTGCAGATGCAAGATTTCCTGTTGATGCACAACCAACAGAAGGAAGACCAAACTCCTTTGCTTTTGAAACAGCGACACCTGCTGGTCTATCTTTGAATGAAAAGGTTGGATTTACGGAATCATTTTTGATATATAGATTATTCAAGCCTAGTATCTTACCAAGCTTTTCTGCCTTTATCAGAGGAGTCATGCCAGCCCCAATGCTGACTATGTTTGATTTTTCTCTAATTGGTAGCAGCTCAAAATATCTCCAGTATGTGTGCTCACGGTTTGAAAATGTATCTTTGTTTATAGAAGGAAAATCATAATGTACATCAAGCGGGCCAAAGCATTCATCACAAATGTACTTGAATGTAGGCTGATACTCTTTTTTACATTCCCTGCATTGTAGGTATTTTATCTGCGTCAAGATAATTCTGGCTTTGTTAAATAGTACATAAGGCGTCCTAATATGAAGTTAAGTATTACTTAATATTTAGCCTGTATTTATTCAGTAAAATTTAATATTTTTCTCGTCATAAAATAAAAATGCAGTTAAAAAATTATGTAACGGTTACTGAAAATCGCAAAGATTAATCAGTATTATAAATTTTTTATAAATTAGTAAAATATTAATTAACATAAAAAGACACAATTAAAAAGTTGAAACAGAAAAAGATCATTCCTGTAATTGCTGGAGTTGTAGCTGCTATTATAATAGCAAGTATAGCTTATTTTTATTATGAACAGAATCCTAAAGAAATTAAAGAGCAGTGGGTCACTTCTGGTCCTTTTTCAATAGACAAACCACGATACAGGTTAGGTGAAAATATTTTTATGGTTGTAGAAGGCCTCAAACCAAATGAAGCTGGCGATATCATATTTGTATTACCTGACGGTAGGACATACACAACTATTCCTTTTAATGGCACGATGAAAAGTGAGTTCAAACAATACTTTACACCAGACACAAGTGCCGCAAAGAAAATCTTCAACCCAGAAGAGTTGGCTGGAACTTGGAAAGTAGTATTTCAAGGTGTATCATACAGACCAATAAACTTTGAAATCGCCAACGAGTTTATCCCGGGTGCGGAACGATATATTACGGTAATACCAACTAACTCAACTAAATAAAATTATTTATTTTCTAATATATTATGAAAACAAACACGTTCTCCAGTATGACATGCTGGTCCTGATGCTTCTACAAGATATATGATTGCATCAGAATCGCAATCTACTAGAATCTCTTTTACCTTTTGAGTGTTTCCAGATTCCTCACCTTTCATCCAAAGTTTGTTTCTTGATCTACTCCAGAACCACGAATTTCCCGTTTTTTGTGTAAGTTCAAGTGATTCCTTATTGGCATATGCAAGTGTAAGAACCTCTTTTGTTTGTATATCCTGTACTATCACAGGTACTAGACCATCATTTTTTGAAAAATCAATGTCAGATATTGTTTTTTGCATGAAAAATCCACTTCAATTTCCCTTCTTAACCTTTCTTTATATTCTCACAGGAACCCCATTTTCTTTTAGATATTCTTTAACTCTGTCTACAGAATGTGTCTTGTAGTGAAATATCGATGCCGCAAGAGCCGCATCAACATTAGATTGCAGAAAAACATCAAGCATGTGTTTTGGCTTTCCACAACCACCAGAAGCAATTACAGGTATGTTCACAGAGTTAACAATTTCTTTTGTTAGTTTTATGTCATAGCCTTCCTTTGTACCGTCCATGTCTATGCTGGTAAGAAGTATTTCTCCTGCGCCAAGTCTTTCTACTTCCTTTGCCCATTCTATTGCGTCAAGACCTGTGGACGTTTTTCCTCCATAGATATATACTTCAAACCAAAATTTAGCAGAGTCTTTAGAAAAAATATGTCTTCCTTTTTCGGTATCATAGTTGCGTTTTACATCCATAGCTACAACAACGCACTGCTTGCCAAAAATCTCCATTAGTTTTGTTATTATTTCTGGATTCTTTACAGCACCAGTGTTTATTGCAACCTTATCTGCACCACTCAACAAAATGTCTCTAGCATGCTGAAGAGTTTTTACACCACCACCTACAGTAAATGGGATGTCTATTACCTGTGCTACTTTGGAAACAAGTGTCTTGATTGTTTCTCTTTCCTGTTGTGATGCGGTGATATCAAGAAAAACAAGTTCGTCAGCACCTTCATTGCTATATTTTTCAGCTAACAAGACTGGATCACCTGCATCTTTTATTGAGGCAAAGTGCATTCCTTTGACTACTCTACCATTGTCTACATCCAAACATGGAATTACTCTCTTGGTTAAAGTCATGCTACTTTTCTGACTTCCTCAATTGAAATTTTTCCATCATATAGTGCTTTTCCAAGAATAATTCCAAATGCTCCACATTTTTTTATATTAATTGCATCTTGAAGATTTGAGACGCCTCCGCTTGCAATTATTTTTGTGCCTTTTATTATGCAAGCCTTCCTAAGGAATTCAAGATCAGGCCCAAGCAGAGTTCCATCTCTGTCAACGCTTGTCAAAAGAAACTCAGAGAAGCCGAGTTTGAGCAGGTTTTCTATCCATGAAATGAGATCCATGCCTGTATTTTGTTTCCATCCGTCTATCACAATTTTCCCATTACGTTGATCGGCAGATATTACGATTCTATTTTTTCCAAATTTCTTTAAAATTTCTGGTAGAATTTCTTTATTTTTAAATGCAAAAGTTCCAAGAACTACTTTTTGAGCAAACGCAAGTGCATCATTTATTGTGTCTTCATTGCGTAATCCACCAGCTACATGAATTGGGATAGAAACCTCTTTTGATATTTTTTTAATTATTTGTAAATTACTGCCTCTACCAAGAGTTGCATCAAGATCAACTATGTGTATTCTGTCTGCACCTGCTTTTTCCCATTTTTTTGCAATTTCTACTGGATTATTACTATAGATTGTTTTATTTGCTGGATCTCCTTTGACAAGACGTACTACCTTGTCTTCCATAAGATCAATTGCAGGAATGACTTTCACTTTTTGCACTCTCGTAAAAAGTTGTTAATCATTATAGAGCCCACTTTACCAGACTTTTCTGGATGAAACTGGGTACCAAAAAGTGAGCCACTTTCTATCACAGCAGGAACACTTATGCCATAATCAGTGTCTGCCTTTACGATTTCTAGATTTTGTGGCTTTGCTCTGTACGAATGCACAAAGTAAACCCATGAACCTTCCTTTATTCCTTCTAAGAGCTTACTTGGTTTTTTTATCTGCAAGTCATTCCAACCCATGTGTGGAATCTTGAATTTATTGGGAAGTAGTATAACCTCGCCTTCCAAAACTCCTAGTCCTCTTGCCTTTCCTTCCTCGCTTTTCTCAAAGAACATTTCCATGCCAAGACAGATCCCAAGAACGGGGAACTGGTTTTTTATGATATCAGCAAATGCCTTTTTTGACGTACTCAGACTATTGATAGCGGGATCAAAATTTCCCACACCTGGCAGTAAAAGACCCGAATAGCCATTTACGTAATCAAGATTTGTTATTACATCCACGTCAGCCCCATTTTTTTCCAAAGATGCTTTTAAGCTGAAAATGTTTCCTGCGCCGTAGTCAAATATTGCTACTTTAACCACTACATAGCACCTTTTGTGCTTGGGATTCCTTTTTGTTTTTTGTCTGGACTAGCTGCTGCTCTCCATGCAACCGCAAAGGCCTTTATTGCAGCCTCAATTTTGTGGTGGTCGTTATCTCCATACTTTACTGTCACATGCATGCAAACATTGAGGTTTTGAGCAAAAGAACGGAAAAAATGTTCTAAGTCTTCCTTGGATATTCCCTCTAGTTGCTTTCTCTCAATTCCAAGATCTATTTTGTGATACTGACGCTTTACCAGATCAAGTGATGCTTCCGCAAGTGACTCATCCATAGGAATGGATGCATATCCAAATCTTACAATGCCAGATCTATTTCCAAGAGATTCATCCATTGCATTTGCCAGAGCGATCGCTGTATCTTCTATTAGGTGGTGTGTTATTCCGTCTTTTGAAACTGCATTCAATTTCAGATCAAGCATTGAATGCTTAGCTAGCGAAGTGATCATGTGATCAAGAAAGTTGATTCCTGTCTTTACAGAAATCTTCCCATTTCCATCAAGATTTACATTTACAGAAACTTCAGTTTCCTTAGTTTTTCTATTGATACGACCTATTCTAGATTTCATTATAAATCCCTGCAGAGAGCGATTTTATGTCTAGACCAGATTTAATGTCTTCGGAATCATGTCTATTGTTTGTAGAATTATGTGGGCATTTTTTTGTTCAAAGAGCTTACGTTTTGCTTCTAGGTCGATGCTTGTACCGTAAATACCACAAAAGACTATCTTGATGCCAAGCTCTTCACATTTCCTTGCCATTATGTAATCTTCAACAGAATCACCAACAAACATACAGCATGAAGAACGGAGTCCTCTGATTGATGATATTAGAGATTGGGGATTTGGCTTGGCAAGATCACGAGATTTATCTTCTAAGAATTGGGAGTTATTCAAATCAAACTCATTGAATAATTTCTTTAATGAATACTTTGTAGAAACCATACCACGACCGGAAACAATGGCAATCTTCTTATCAAATTTTTTTCGCAAGGTAGCTATTAGCTCTTTTTTTACAAGAACTACATCATTGTCAATTAATCCCTTTCCATCAAAATACTGTGGTTTCTTTTTGTATAATTCATAATAAAGTCTACTGCCATAAAATATCTCATCAAATACTGAATACAATACATTTGTGTCATGCGGTCGGGGATATGCGAGTTTTTTTCTTATTTCAGCGATATCTGCCTTGATGGCATTAAGATACTTTTCAACTGATTGTATACCAGTTTGATCTGAGTTTTTGATCACATCAAAAATGAAGTCAGGGATTGGTTTGTTTAGTTTTTTTGCAGCCACAATTGAAAGAATCAGTGCATAAGATACATCAACTTCGTCATTAAAACCTCCAGTGTCTTTGAAACCTTCGATTATCTGTGTAGTTACAATGTTAGGGCTATCTATGCCAGCTAGTTCTTTTAGAACAAAATCCACTGTTTTTTTTATAGCCAAATTATAGGAGTTACTGATGTCGATTAGAACTCCATCACAATCAAAAATTATGGCATCAAGATTTTTTATGTAGTCAATCTTTGCAGTATCAACAAATATACCCTCAGCTAATTTTTGTAGCGTCATCTCAATAGATCACGTATTGCTAACAGGAATTTCGAATTCATATCTTCGGAACCTACTGTAACCCTAAGACAGCTATCTTGATTTCCCATCTTACCCAAGTTCTTCACTACTATTCCCTGTTCTATGAGAGCTTTATAGATACGCAGACCAGCTCCATGTGCTCCAAAAAGCACAAAATTTGCTTTGGAATCAAATACCTCAAACACCTCCATCTTACGTAGTTCCTCTATTATCCGTCCCCTCTCCTTTTTGACAAGATTGACAATCTCAGAAACATGTTTTGATTTTTGCAAAGCTAGGATTCCTGCCTCTATTGCAATTGTGTTTAATGGATACGGGTATTGAATTACTTTGGAAAACACCTCTGCAATCTTTTTGTTTGCAACAAAGTATCCTACACGCAGACCTGCAAGTCCAAATGCCTTTGAAAGTGTCCTTAGAACAATCAGGTTATCTTTTTTCTTGGTCAAATCTACAATAGAATAGTCAGCAAACTCAACATATGCTTCGTCAATTATCACCAGACCATCAAACTCTTTGATCAATTGTTCAAGTTTGTTTTTTGGAAATTGAAATCCGGTTGGATTGTTTGGAGAATCAAGGTATAGAATATCAGCTTTTTTTGCATTTAAGAGAAATTTGTCCAGTTCCAGCGTCATGTTATTTGTAAAAGGAATTTTGGTTGTTGGAATAGAATATAGTATGCATCTTTCTTCAAAGAAACCAAAGGTAGGATTTGAAGTAAGTATTTTGGTATCTGGTGATGCAAAATTTGTAAGGATCAGATCAATTATCTGATCTGAACCATTTCCTACACCAATCATTTCTGGAGGCATTTTGATGTATCCAGAAAGTGCTTCTACTAGTCTTTCAGTGCCACCTAATGGGTATTCTCTCACATCGAGCCTGTCTTTTGTTTGGTTGACTAGATCCAAAGAAAATTCTCTTTCTATTGCATAATTTTCATTAGAATCAAGCTTTAGCACATCTGTATATTTGTCAGGTTTTTGGTATCCTTTGAGCTTGGATAGTACGTCTACTTTCTTTTGGAACCATCCTGTTTTCATTTCAGTCTACTCCTTACCGCTTCGTAGTGATTGGGTAGTCCTTCGGCAGCTGTGAAAGCCTTCATGTATTTTGAGATTCTTTGCAGTTCTGTTTTTGAAGTTTCTATCTGAGTGTGTACTTTCATAAAGTCTAATACCCCAAGTGAGCCTCTTGCTCTAGCGAATCCATCTGTGGGAAGGATATGGTTTGAACCAAGTAGATAATCGCTTGCAGACGATGGGGTATTTTTGCCAACTAGTATAAGACCAGCGGACGTAATCTTCTGTGCTATACGTTGAGGATTTTTTGTAATTATTTCCAAGTGTTCTGGAGCGAATTTGTTTGCAAATTCTATAACGTCTGACTCGGTCTTACAGATTGCAATAAATCCTTGTTTCAAGCTTTTCTTGACAAATTCTTGTCTTTTTATTTTACCAATTTGTTTTTTTAGTGATTTAATTACGTCATTTTTTAGTTTTGTTGAAGTTGTTATCAAGCAACACACAGAGTGTGGACTGTGTTCTGCTTGTGATATAAGATCAGAAGCAACAATATCTGGATTCGCTGAAGAGTCAGCAATAATTGCAAGTTCTGTTGGACCTGCGATCATGTCAATTGAGACTGTCTCATTGACAGACGATTTAGCTAGTGTAACAAACACGCTTCCAGGTCCCACAATCTTGTCTACCTTTGGTATTGATTCAGTGCCGTAAGTTAATGCAGAAATTGCTTGTGGTCCACCTGTCTTGTAAAATTCATCTACCCCACAAATATCTGCGGCTACAAGAGTAAGTAGATCTATAGCACCATCCTTGTTTGGAGGCGATACCACGACAATTTTTTTAACTCCAGCTACTTTGGCTGGTACAATTGCCATCACTGCGGTACTTGGATATCGGGCTGCTCCTCCTGGAATATAGCAACCTACACTTTCAAGTGGTACAAAGAGTTTCGTTATCTTTAGTCCATTCGTTTTTAGGGTTATGTTTTTAAGCTGACTCTTTAGTGCAGCTTCTGATCTCTCTAGTCTTTTTTTTGCAAGCTTAATTGCCGCAATTTGTGTTTTGTTTACTTTACTGATGTTGGAATATGCTGCCTTGATTTCGGCTTTTGATACTCTAAGATTATAGTTTGTGTTACTTGGAATTTTACCAAAGTGTTTATCCCATTTTTTGACTGCCTTATCGCCATTTTTGTGTACATCAGCTATGATTTCTTTTACTGCTTTCCTGTATTGTTCTGTCTCTTTAGGTTTTGAACGTAAAGCTTCTACTATGGTATTGATATCTCGAACTATGATGGTTTTCATCAATTTTCCTCATCTCGTTTTATCTCCTCAAGTGCAAGTATCTGCTTTGGCTCATGTACTACCAGCCCTTGTGCAATCTTCCTGAGTTTTGGAACAAGTTTGTGAAACTCTGACTTTGGAATTATCGTATTTATGCCATACCAGCCTTTCTCGCTGAGTGGACTGACAGTAGGGCGCTTTAGAGAAGGAAGTTCCTTTAGCAGTCTAGCTAGATTCTTTTCTTGAACGTTTAGAAACAAGTGTAGGCGTTCTTTTCCTTCTACTGCACCACGCAGCATGGTGACAATATCGTAGATTTTTTCTCGCTTTGACTTGTCTTTTAGCGAGGATTTGTTTGCGATCAATATAGCACTAGATTCCATTACAGTATCCACTATCTTTAGCTGGTTTTGTGCAAGCGTGGTGCCTGTTTCTGTCACGTCGATTATTGCGTCCACATCATCAGGAGGTTTTGCCTCTGTAGCCCCAAAGGAAAGATGGATCTGCACAGCCTTGTTTGAACCAATACGCAGCCAAGGGGTTATAATAAGCGGATCTTTTGAACCATAAAGTTTTTTGTAACTTTTAGATTGTTTTATGAATTTTGCAGCTGTTGTAAGATACTCAGAAGAGATTCGGAGTATCTTTTTCTTTTTTGCATATGCTGCGATCATTTCATCTAATGATTTAAAACTATACGAGTCTGGTATTGCAATTACAAGTTTTATCTTGCCATATTCCAAATTCAAAAGAGTTTGCACATCAGCGTTTGTTTCTAATACCCAGTCTTTTCCTGTTATTCCTACATCATACAATCCGTCAAAGACAAGATTTGGAATCTCTTGTGGTCTTAGCATCTTTACTGCAATTTGTGGATCATCAAGTGTAACACGATATGTACGGTCTCTGCGTCTTACCTTTGTCCAAGCTCTTTCTAAAACCTTGAAGGTAGTATCTTCAATACTGCCTTTTGGAATTGCAAATTTAACTAGAGTCAACGTAGTCCTAGCAAGGGTTTTTAGATATATATCTTGGGCACTAAAGTTCGTTGAGTATTTCTTTAGCTCGATGTACTGAGACGTTTCCTTCTTTTATCATTCTCTTGGTTACCAAATCAATCTTGTCTGGATTGACACCGGCACTTACAGCAATATTTCTTGCATGAAGTCTCATGTGTCCTTTTTGTATTCCTTCAGAGGCAAGAGCTCGTAGTGCACTAAAGTTTTGCGCAAGGCCTACTGCTGCAATTACACATGCAAGCTCCTTTGCAGATTTTACTCCAAGAATTTTTGTACAGATCTTAATCATGGGATGCACGTTAACAATCCCACCCACTGTTCCTGCTGAGAGTGGCAATTCTATTTTACCAACCAAGTTTCCATTTTTGTCTTTTCTCCATTCAGTAAGTGAGCCATACCTTCCATTCCGTGATGCGTAGGCGTGTGCTGCCGCTTCTATTGCTCTTGTGTCTTGACCTGTGGCGTTTGCAACTGCAATTATTCCATTCATGATTCCCTTGTTATGTGTAACAGCTCTGTATGGGTCGTTTGCCGCAAACTGATATGCCAGTATGATATTATCAACAGTTTCACTACCACCAACTGTATCTTTATCAAAGATAGCAGTGCCTCTTACCAGTCTTTTTGTAGAGTAGTTTGAAAGTATTCTCAAAATCACCCTACCACCAGTTAATTTTTCAATCAAGGGAGCAACTGCCTCACACATTGTATTTGTTATGTTTGCTCCCATAGCGTCACCTACGTCTATTAGTAGCTCTACAATCAACATTGGTCCAGAGTCAGTTTTGATCTCTTTACATGACACTTGCTTTGCCCCCTTACCCACCTTGGAGAGCGTTTGGCTTTTCGAGTTAGCAAGATTCAGAATTTCTTCAGAAGATTTCATAACATTTGGGGTCGCTGATTTTACATCGACATCTACAACTTGGATCTGCCCTATGCCATAGGATTCATCTGCTTCCATGGTAAAACCGTCATGTTTTCTTGCTATCTTTGCTGCCTTTGAGGCTGCTGCAATTACGGATGGCTCCTCAATTACCATTGGTATGAGGTAGTCTTTACCATTTATCTGAAAACTTGTGGCTATACCAAGTGGGAATGATATTGTACCTATTGCGTTCTCAACCATTTTGTCTGCCTCATCAAATGAAATTCCGCCATGACTTTCTAAAACCTCAGTCTCTTCTTTTGAAAGCCCACAAAACGATGCCACTGCCTTTATTCTTTCTTTCTTACTTTTTTCGTAAAATTTCGGAAAAGACGAGTCTGCCAATTTATTTTACTATCCTGAGGAGCTTGTCGTCTGTCTTGTCTGGAAATCCTCTTCCATCAGTGTTTCCTGTAAGAATGTAAAGATAACCATCTGGTCCTTCATTAACATCTCTTATCCTTCCCAATCCGCCCAATATGCTTTTTTCTGATATGATGACTCCATCTTCTATTGTTAATTGGTAAAGAGCTGCTCCACGCAAAGCTGCCATGATAAGGTCATTTCCAAGATCAAGTTTGTCAGAAGAATAAAAAACTATGCCAGCGGGTTCCAAGCTTAGGTTATAGCATACCAACGCATCTACAAATTCTTCTGGTCCTAAACATTGCTGATCAGGCCAACCAAAGTTTTGTCCTGCCTTTACGAGATTGAGTTCATCATCTTTTGTTGGGCCATGCTCTGTTACATACAGATTTCCTGACTTATCCCAAGCCATTCCTTGAGGATTTCTGTGTCCATATGAAAATACTGGTAAGTTGTGAAATGGATTGTCAGATGGTATTGTACCATCATCGTTTAATCTCAAAATTTTTCCTGAAAGGGATTGTAAATCTTGTGCTGCATGAGGATTTGTGGCATCTCCTGTAGCTACATATAATTTGCCGTCAGGACCAAACTTTATCACACCACCATTATCAAATTCCGCCCCTGGAATTTTGTCTAAAATTACTAGCGCCTCCATAAGCTTATTTTCTGATTCTGTTATCCTCATGACCTTGTTCCAGAGCTTGTCATCTTCTTCATATGTATAAAATACGTATAGATAGTGATTGTCGGCAAAGTTTGGATGCAAGGTTAGTCCAAGCAAACCACCATCGATTACATCTGCCACACGCAAGTTTGCAACTGGCTCCTCAATCAGCACTCCAGAATCAATTACCCTTATTCTACCAACCTTTTCTGTAAAAAAAATTCTATCATCTGAAAAATCTATGGACCAAGGTTTTTGAAGATTTGTTGCAACAATTTCAACAGATTTTGTTACAGTTGAATTGGTAATTGGTCCTGGGATTACAATTGGGTTTGAAGGCAAGCTTATAATAATAACAGAGGCTGCAACTGCAGCAATAATTCCTATTATTCTTAATTTTTTGTCCACATCAACGTCACTTTTCTAATGTTATTAATTATTTTCAGAATCAGATAAAGCGTATATATCACCCTCAAACTTCTTTTCAATTAGCGGGGTGGGGAAGCCAGACTATTGGGCAAAGTCATCCCGGCGGGCTCATAATCAACACTGATGAGATACCCGCAAATCAGTAGTTCAAATCTACTCCCCGCTATTTTATTCACCATCTTGTACGTCCTAAACAAAATTAATGGCGTACGGCTATTCTTGTTTTGATTACAGGCTTTTGATTCCTTATTGGTTCAGAAACATAAAACCATTTTTTAGAATCAACAAATTCAGTTTTTTTATTAAACCTTCCAATCCTTTGTAAAGGCCTAGTTAGATGTCGGTGTGCAGATAGAACTGGTACGTAAAGTCGCTTTTCAATTTCTCTTGGAATTTCGTGAAGTGTTTTGTGCTGTAATGTCTTTCCACAGATAATGCATTCAAAGCCTTGTTTTTTGCCCTTGGATTTCATCTTTTTGTTGCACTTATGGCAAAGTGGGTTAACCATTTTTAGATTTTTTTCTAGTTTCAAAATTTCAAGAAATTCTATGTTTAGAATTCTTTGATGGTTTTTAGATGCCTTTCGTATGCCACCGCCTACCTTTATCAAATCGCCTTTGATTAGTTTAGATGCAATTTGTGTCATACCTGTGGGTTTGTACACTGCACATTGGATTTTGTGACCATTTTTAGTGACAGAAAAAATAACATGTCCTCCCCGTTCAATTTTGGGTTCATCGTAAACCCTTCCAGTAATAATTCCTGATGAGAATGGTTTCAAATTAAATATATCAAGCTCATTTTTCAAATGAGCCCCTGTACCTTGATTTGATCTAAATATCATATAACCATCAATTTTTTCTGCGGTTTTCACCAATGATGCACCACTTATAACAGCGTCAATGTCTTCGCCACGAATACCACAGAGTACTGGATCTGGACCATGTGGAGCAATCAAAACTCGATTTTTTTCCTCATCATAGCTGTTAAATGTTCTAGGGTACGTTAGATTCTGCATTTTCTTCACACTTTCTTTGAAAATTTCTCTTTTCTTGCCAAAATTAGACTCGCTTCTGTAGCTAATAAGCTCAAAAGTGTGATCATCAAAAGAATATCCTATAGCTCCAATAGCTCCTACTAAGCCTTGGCCATTTCCAAGGTAAAATGATTCTAATCCATTTTTTAAAGCAAATTCTTTTGCTTTACTTCTACTTATCAGCTGACATAATGCACTCTCCCCAAATTCTGAAAAGTGTTCCGGAATTTTTTCATGTTGATAAAAAACAAGACCGGGATTTGCACCCTCGTTTATTGAGGAATATTTCTTGATAAAATTAACTATGTTTTTTTTGATAGTATCTGATCTATCAGTTTTAATTTTTATCGCCACTGCACCATTT
>JBOGRG010000070.1:0-12626 GCA_050749365.1 Nitrosopumilaceae archaeon | reverse complement strand
CCAAGCTTCTCATAAAATGGCATCACCTCGTCTGTGCAGTCTAGGATTGTCTTGTAACAGCCATTTTTTTGTGCATATGCAAGAAGTGCCTCTACAAGTTTTTGTCCTATTCCCTCGTCTTGGTATTCTGCTCGTACCACAACGTCTTCAATGTGGCCAACCTTTCCACCACCGTGGATAAATTTTTGCTCTATAAAGATAGTTGCCGAGCCTACCACTTTTGAATCTAGTTCAGCCACATAGATTATGTGGCTTGTTCCCGCTCTTATCTTCTTTAGTATCTCTTTTGCTTTCTTTGGATCTAAATTACTTGCCTTTCTTAGGGAATCAAGCGACTCTAAAAAGCCGTTGGAGAGATCCCTTTCTTCCAGCTCGCGAATCTTGACATCTGTCATAGTGTAAGATCAAATCTGGCCAAGCTTTTCTAGATAGTGCTGATATGCACGTCTGTAAGAATTTTTATCACCAATATCTATGAAACCCTTTCTGACTGTAAAGCCACATATCTTATTTTTGCGTGATATTGCTTTTTTTATAACATCATCCATCCCAAACGGTTTGTTAGACGGAATGAGTTTCAAAACTCCGGGTTCCATTACATAACATCCAATATTGATATGTCCTTTCACCTCTGGTTTCTCATTCCATGCTTTCACTTTGTTGTTCTTGTCAGTTTCAATAAATCCATACTGAAGCTTGGTTTTGTATTCAAACAACCCCATTGTGACAAACGGTTTTCTTCTTTTATGATATGCTACCATGTTTTTTAAATTAAATTCAAAAATAGAATCACCATAGACGCACACAAACATATCATCGATAAATTCCTCAGCCGTCTTTAGTTGTCCTGCGGTTGCAAGTGGTCTGTTTGCTATTGCATACTCTATTTTGACCCCAAACCTGCTACCATCCTCAAAATAATCCTCAATTGTTTTTCTAAGATAGCTTACACAAAGCACAATCGAATCTATGTGATTCTTTTTTATCCATTCTACGAGATGTTCAAGAAGTGGTTTTTCACCAAGCGGAAGCATCGCCTTTGGAAGAAAAGTTGTATATGGTTGGAGCCTTGTGCCTAGCCCTCCTGCCAGAATTACTGCCTTCACGAGATTTACATTAAGATACTGGTTATTTATGTGAAAGGATAGAAAGATTCAGTTAGATTATTTTGTTAAGCTTGGCAAGCACATCTTTTGGTTTATTGCCAAATATCAAAATCATAGGTTCTTTTCCTACATCACCTTTATGAAATATTAAATCTGGTTGACTCTTTGCATTTTTGATTGCATCCATTATTCCCCATGATATGGTAGCACCCTCATTGATTTTTGTTTTGTAGGGTTCTTTAGATCTGTCATAGCTTAGAATTGCAAATTTTTTTTCTTTTGCTTTTCTAATCAATTTTTCATCATATTTTATGTTTAAAGCTGAACGTATGTCTGGAAATTTTTTTGCAACCTGCAAGACTGCGGACGCAACATGCTTAGATCCGCCATACTTTAGGCTCCCAACCATGACTACACTCTTATCATCTTTGACGATCCTGCCAGAAACCCCTAATATGTCGCTCAAAGATTTAGGATTGGATTTTGAGAAAACAAAATTTGTTTGACATTCAGGAATCACCTTGTACACGTTTTTTAAATTACTAAAACTAGCAATTGCATCTGCAAGATTTTTCTCTATTTGATCAGCATAGCTTGCCTTTGAAATAGTAATGCCTTTTCCAATTTTTTGTGAATTTTTTATAGACTCGACGGCATAGTCTTTTGCAAACCTGACAGATTCTTTAACACTATTTCCTTTTGCAAGGCTTACGGTTAGGGCGGCAGAAAAATTACATCCTCCGCCATGGTTTATGTTTAATATTCTTTTTCCAGAGAACTCATAAAACTTGGAACCTTCTAGGACAAAATCTGTTACTATGTTTCCGCGAAGATGACCGCCCTTTATAACGACATTTTTTGCACCCATTTGTTGTATCTTTGTGGCTGCTTGTCTTGCCTCGTTTCGGCTTCTTATTTTCATACTGGCAAGTCTTTCAGCCTCTAAAACATTGGGCGTTATGACAAAGGCCAATGGAATAAGCGTCTTTTTAAAATCAGAGAAGGCGTCTTTTTTGAGCAAAATCCCCCCAGTTGTTGATTCAAAAATAGGATCCAAAACTATTGGGAACTTTGTTTTTTTTAGTCTAGAGTAAATTGCCTTTATTATAGAAGAACTATAAACCATCCCTATCTTTATCGCGTCTATTTTAAAATCAGACAAAACCGAGTCAAGCTGGCTTTTTATCGAGTCTGCAGAAACTTCTTCGACCTTAGAAAATCTTGTTGTATTTTGACTTGTTATTGCGGTTACAACTGTCAAGCCATAAACTCCAAGAGCAGAATATGTTTTTAAATCGCCTTGAATACCGGCACCAGAGGAAGGATCAGAACCAGCAATCGATAGAATGTTCACAAAACTATCTTTCTGAAACTCACGTTTAAATCCAATCATTATGTAGAAATAATAATTTGGGAACACAGATGAACGCAGCGCGTAGGGGCGTTGCAACAGAAGAAATGAAGGCAGTTGCAAAAGACGAAGATGTAACCTTAGACTGGCTCTTGCCTAAGATAGCAAACGGCTCTATAATTATTCCATACAACAATGAAAGACCCCAGAAAATTCGGGTTGTAGGCATTGGTAAAGGAATGAAAACAAAGGTCAACGTAAACATTGGTAATTCAACTCTAACAAACAACATCGAAGAGGAGATAAAAAAAGCAAAGGTGGCAGTCAAGTATCATGCTGATACAATAATGGATCTAAGCGACGGCGGGGATGTGGGCTTGATGAGAAGAACGCTTTTGGAGGCAGCCCCAATAACATTTGGAACGGTTCCAGTCTATGAGGCATATAGCTATGGAGTTGAAAAATACAAGAACCCTCTTAACATAACTGAGGACGATTTCCTTAATGCGTTTGAGAGAAACGTGAGAGATGGTGTGGATTATACCACAATACATTCGGGTATCACAAAAGAAATTGCAAAGAGGATACTTGCTGTAAAAAGACATGGCGGGATTGTTAGCAAAGGCGGAACCATTACAGCTGCATGGATGCTAAAATACGACAAAGAAAATCCATACTTTGAGCATTTTGATTATTTGATTGAGTTGGCAAGAAAATATGATGTAACTTTTAGCTTGGGTGACGCACTCCGACCAGGTTCTATTCTTGATTCACACGACGAGCTTCAAGTGCAAGAAATGATCAACATTTCCAGACTTACAAAGCAAGCTCATGAAAAAGATGTACAAGTTATGGTGGAGGGACCAGGACATGTACCACTAAATGAAGTTGCAGCAAACGTAAGGCTTGCAAAGGCATTGATTGGAGATGTTCCTTACTATGTTCTAGGTCCACTTGTTACCGACATTGCATCAGGTCATGATCACATTGCAAGTGCCATAGGTGCCGCAATTTCTGCAGCTGAAGGAGTAGACTTGCTTTGCTATCTTACACCAGCAGAGCACTTGGCACTGCCAACTCCGGAGGAAGTAAAGGCAGGACTAATTGCTTACAGAATAGCTGCACACGCAGGAGACTTGGTGAAGCTACGTGAAAAAGCTATACGATGGGACATGGAGATGACTGAAGCTAGACGCACTCTAAACTGGGAAAAACAAATCGCACTTTCTATAGATCCAGAAGAGGCTGCTCGCATACATGGTAGATCTGGTCAACTAAACGGAAACACAGTTCCATGCACTATGTGTGGCGGAGCTTGTGTGTATATCATGCTTCCACAGCAGAGATATAACACACCAGAAGAAATAGAAAAGCTATCGCAGGCTAGCTAGAACCTTGTCAAGGCTTGGCACGGTTTCGTATTTTGAAATTTCATCTGGACTTATCCACCTATACTCAGAGTTTTCCCAATTCAGCTTTATCTTGGGTTCTTTTGTAGAAAATAAAAAGGGAAAAACAATCCACTCGTGATTAGAATATCTAACAGATCTTACCTGCAACTCGTTTGCTGTTCTTAGAAGAGAAAACTGTTTTTCATTCATTCCAGTTTCTTCAAATATTTCAGTTTTTGCTCTCTGTAGCGGATCTTCATTTCCTTCTATGACCCCACTTATGCCACCCCACAAACCTTTCATGCTTTTTACACTGTTACTGCGTTTTAAAATAAGGTATTTGTCCTCGTTTGAAAGAAATGATGTAACTATCCGTGTAAAGTGCAACTACTTTTCAATAGCATTTACCATGGTAATTAATTTCTTGTAAGAATCTTCAAGATCTATATTTTTAGAAAGTCTCTCCTTGGCATCAATGACATATTTTATGACATCCTCGGTTTTGTTCTCCTGAACTAAGGTAAGCATTCTTCCAATATCCTTCCAGAATTCTTCTGCGTACTTTCTTATTTCTGGGTTTGAAATTATAGTTTCTATAAGTTCTGGTGATTCTGTCATTATACTTGCAGTAAGTATCTTTTGAGCCTTGAAAGTGGTGCCTGACATTTTTTCTGTAAGAGAAAATTTGTCGTCCTTTGCTAGGATGTTAGCAAGAACCAGATTGACAAGATGTGGCATGCCAAGAATCATTGCAATTTTTTTGTCGTGCTCTGCCGCGTCTATAGCAACAAAATTTGCTTCACTAAAGAGAGACTTGGCTACAGCAAGCTCTTTTTTTGCGTCTCTAATGGGAATAGAAATTATGTTTTGTCCTTTGAGCTTTTTTGTTCCAGGTCCAAACATAGGATGTATGCAAATAGGATTTACCTTGTCTGGAACCTTCAGTAGAGTAGAAACTGTCTTTGATTTAAGTGATGATATGTCTATAAGATAAGACTCTCTTTTCATTTCCTTTGCTATTAGTCGCATGATCTCCGGTGTTCGTTTTGTTGGTATGGCAAGTATAACATAGTCTGCGGTTAAAATTGCACCAACAAGAGACTTGGCTTTGGTTATAGATTTGTTTACTATCTCTCTTTCAGAGTCGTATCCAATTACTTCAAACCCTTTTTCTATAAAATATTTTGAAAACCACTTGCCCATCTGTCCTTCTGCACCAATTATTGCAATCTTTTTTTTCATTTTATTCACTTATGGCCTTCTCTATTATGCGCATTCCTTCACTTAGCACTTTTTCTGGTTGGCAGGCGGAAATTCTTACAAAGTTGTGATAATTTCCAAATGCTTCGCCTGGTGCAACTGCCACGCCAAAATCAAGGAGTCTGTTTGTAAAATCGGTCGCATCAAAATGCTCGTTTCGTATTTTTGCAAAAAGGTACATGGCACCATCTGGTTCTACAAAATCCAACTTCATCTTTTTTGCCTCTTGTACCACAAGATCTAGTCTGTTCTTCATGGTTTTAGTATTATCGCTTGTGTCTGCCTCAAGGGCTTTGAGAGAAACATACTGCATCGGCTCTGCCACGTTTGTCATACAAAGAGCCTGAAGCTTTGCCATCTTGTCTATGATCTCAGGGCTTGATACTGCATAACCTATCCTAAAACCAGTCATTGCATGTGATTTTGAAAACGACTGTGTAATGATACTTTTATCATATTCGTATGAAAGGACACTTTGCCAGTCTTTGTATGCATAATCAGAATAGATCTCATCACTTAGTACATAGAGCTTGTTTTTGATTGCCAACTCGACAATCTTGCCCTGTATCCTTTTTGAAAGAATCTTTCCTGTTGGATTGTTTGGATAGTTAAGTACGATCATTCGTGTGTTTTGATTTATCATGTTTGCAATCTGTTCTATAGGTGGCTCCCATCTTTGCTCTAGTGTGGTGTGAACTGTTCGTACCTTTATGCCAGAGTTTAGCGCATTATCACTATAGGCAGGCCAAGCAGGCTCTATTATTATGATCTCATCGCCTGGATGCAGTAGTGTGGAAATTGCAAGAAATATTGAAAACCTTGCACCAGAAGAAACCATGATGTTTTCTGTTTTTATTTTTGTGCTATATCTTTCCGAAGTTTTTTTTGCAAGTGCTGTTCGAAATTCTATCATTCCCTTTGACTCGCCATATTTTGTAAAGCCCTTGTCGTAAACCTCGCTTAGAGCTTTTTTGACAATTTTTGGAGGATAAAAGTCAGGTTCGCCTACTTCCATGTGTATGATTTTTTTCCCTTGTTGCTCTAATGATTTAGCTTTTAAAAACACGGAAAGATGCGTTTGCTTGTTGGAAGACTGTATCTTTATGGATTCATTTAAAAGAAAATTCAAAAATGTTGTTGCAGTTTTTTCGTCAAGGTTAATCTCTTTGCATAAGGAGAGGACCTTTGCTCGAAGCTGACTTTCTCTTTCTTCATTTGTTATGCCAAGACCAAGATTGTTTTTGAGACTGCCAATTTCCTTTGCTATATCTACTCTGTTTTTTAACAGTCTTAACATCTCAAACGTAATCTTGTCTATCTGGTCACGCAGCTTGTCAATATCGGACATTTTCTATCAAAGTACTGGTGGTATGAAGCCGCTTCTTATCGCGTGATCAGCAAGAACTAAAGAGACAAGTGAATCTACAACAGGCGGAGCACGTGGTACGACACACGGATCATGCCTTCCTGCTACAATAATAGACGTTGGTTTTTTTGTTTTAATGTCTACAGTATTCTGCTTCTTGGATATTGAAGAAGCTGGCTTGAAAGCAACCCGAAGAACAATCGGCATTCCATTTGAGAGCCCCCCTAGTATGCCGCCCGCGTTGTTTGTCTTTGTGATTATTTTTCCGTTTTTAATGGCATATTCATCATTGTTTATAGAACCAGTAGTAGTAGAACCGTAGAATCCCGAACCAAACTCAACTCCCTTTACGGCCGGAATGGAGTAAAGTGCCTTGCTAAGATCTGATTCCAAAGAACCAAAAATAGGCTCGCCAAATCCTACTGGAATGTTTGATGTGATGGATTCTATGACGCCTCCAACCGAATCTCCGCTCTTTCTGGCAGCAAGTATGATCGCACGCATTTTTTGTGCAGTCTTCTGATCTGGGCATCTTACCTCGTTTGAATAGATTGCTTTTTTCATCTTTGACGTTGCCTGCTGTTTCATCCTTATCTTGCCAACTTGCATGGTGTAAGAGTAGGTATCAACTCCTAAAGTTACAGAGAGAAGCTTTCTTGCAATGGCTCCTGCCATTACAAACGTTGCCGTCAATCTTCCAGAAAATCTGCCGCCTCCACGATAGTCATTGAATCCCTTGTATTTTGCCCAAGCAGGATAGTCAGAGTGTCCTGGTCTTGGTTTTGTTCTAAGTTTTTCATAATCGCGAGAGTTTTGGTCTTGATTCCAAATTATCATTGTAATAGGTGCCCCTGTGGTATAACCCCTGAAAACTCCTGAAAGAATCTCTACTTTGTCACCTTCCTTTCTTTGTGTAGTAACTATAGACTGACCGGGTTTTCGAAGATCAAGCATCTTTTGTATGTCTTTTTCATCTAGCTCAAGACCTGCTGGGCATCCATCAACTACAGCTCCGATGCATCTTCCATGACTCTCACCAAAACTTGTGAGCACAAATCTCTCGCCGATAGAACTTGATGACATAATGAAATTCTCTCTTAGATGCTTATAATTCTTCTAGACTAGCTTGGAAGAATTTTTGCCCCAACTTTGTTTAGGTCTTCTATGAAGCTTGGATAAGAGACATCAACAGATTCTGGGTCAGAAACAGTACAGTTGCCAACAAACATGCCAGCTATACAAAATGCCATGAATAGTCTGTGGTCATCAGATGAATTCAATTCAGCTCCATGCAGATTTTTTGGAGCGTCAAGTATCAACCCGTCGTCTCTTTCTTGTACCAAGACTCCAAGCTTTGCAAGCTCCTTTGCTAATATAGCAATTCTGTCGGTCTCTTTGAACCGTGCATGTTTTACATTGTATATCTCAATTGGCCTTGACGTCTTTAGTGCAAGTATGGATATGGGAGGCAGTAGATCTGGCGTGTTTGCCAAGTCAAACTTTCCACCCTCAAGCAGTTGTGGTGACTTGACACTAATGCTATCCTTACCGAGATTTACCTTTGCACCTAATTTTCCAAGGTGTGTAATCATTTCTTTATCTCCTTGAGGAAGATCCCCAAAAGAAGATGATATCTTCAAATCATCGCCAACTAGTACTGCTGCGGAAAGTAGCAGTGCCATACTAGAAAAATCTGAAGGAATGGTAAAATCAATAGGTGTGTATTCCTGTCTTGATATTGTGTATTTCTTGTATGGGCTGAGCACTTTAACACTGGCACCAAATTTTTTCATTGTAGCTATGGTTACGTCAAGATAGGGTTTTGATACAAGCTCGCCTTCTATATTTAGAATGACGCCGTTTTCCGTTTTTGGCGCGACAATCAGCAAGGCTGAAATGAATTGGCTTGAAACATTTCCCGGAATTGTCACTTCCCCGCCGCGAATCTTTCCAATAACTGTAATTGGGGGTTTTCCATCAGTAGAAGTACATCGTGCACCGAGCTGTTCTAGGGCATCAAGTAAAGGTTGCATGGGTCTTTTCTTAAGACTCGAATCCCCTGTAAGGGTGGTTTTATCTTCTGAAAGCGCTGCAATGGCGGCTGCAATTCTAATCGTAGTTCCAGAATTGGACGCATCAATTTCTGAATTTTGTTGATTTATCTTTCCTGAGCCTTCTACTGTCAAGTTTGTGCCATCAACTTGGATCTTGGCACCAAATTTTTTACACGCATCGATTGTTGCAATTGTATCTCTTGATAACAAAACATTTCTAATCTGGCTTTTTCCCTTTGCAAGTGACGCCAAAAATATAGCTCTGTGGGTGTAGCTTTTGTTTGGCGGGCATACTATATTTCCAGAAAGTATCGACTTTTCGACTTTACACTTCATAGACTTCAGCCTTTTGGTTGTTTATGCCAGAAACGATGGTTCTTCCATCAAGTGAAGAGAACGCCTTTCTGACACTTGAAATATTCTCTTTCTTTGCTATTGCTGCAATAGATGGACCGTTGCCTGAAACTGATGCGGCCAGAGCTCCTGCCTCTATTAGGTTTGTTAGAATTCTAGGATCAGAGCGCAAGATTGTTGAAGTTGCAAGACCATTTAGCAGCATAGCGTTCCAGTAATTCGAATTGTTAGCAAGAGTCCATGCCTGTGCAAACACACTGTCAAGAACTTTTAGTTTTTTTATATTGCCCCTTTTTCTTGATCTGGGAACGAATATTACAGCTGATAGATCATCTGGTGCCTTTTCTGATTTTACAATTCTTTTGTTGTAATTGTCAGTAACCACAAAGCCTCCAAAATAACAAGCACACGCATCGTCAAACGCGCCGGTGATACTCACTCTGGATTCTATTGAAGCCTCTACCCCATGTCGCAAGACTTCTAAATCATTTACCTGTGGTTTGAAGATCTTGGCACATGCAAGAGAAATGATAGACGAAATTGCACTTGAGCTCTTCAAACCATACCCAGATGGTATCTCAGACTTGAGTGAAATGTTTAGCTTGGATTTTTCAAGCTCGTTTTTTGGCACAGCCTTGTCCACTACAGCCCTGATGAGACGTGAGCTAAAGCTTGATTCCTTGTCCTCAAAGAAAATCCCTGTTCCTGGAGTTGCCTCAACAGTGGCTTCTACCTTAAGTGAGATTCCAAGAGTTGCCCCCTTTCCTGTCGCAATTGCATTTACAATGGATACTGCTCCATGTAAGATGGCTTTTGCTGATGGCATTCAAAATCTTCCCAAAAGCGTCAGCTTCATTGCTTCATATGGTGCATCTCTTTTAGTCCAAATCTCAAAAGAGCGCATTGCCTGACCAAGAAGCATCTCCCATCCATATATTACGGTCGCTCCCTGATTTTTTGACTGCGTAATTAATTCGGTTTCTACTGGAATATACACAATATCATAAACTATATTGTCTTTATTGATGGTTTGTGTAGATATTGGAGTGGCATTTTCTTTCATACCAACCGAAGTTGCATTTACAATGAATTTGTAGTTGCCCGCAGTATTTCCAGCATTAACTAAATCTGTATATTCTGACTCTAAACCTAATTCATTTGCAAATTTTACTAAACCTTCTGCTTTCTCCTTGGTTCTATTCGCTATTGTAATCTTGTGAGCTTTTTCTTTTGCAAACGCAGCTACTATAGCTCTTGCAGCACCTCCAGCTCCAAGTAGCAATACATCAGAATCTTTGCAGCTCAGGTTTCTTTTTTTTATTGGCTCCAAAAATCCATCCATATCAGTATTGTATCCTCTCAGAAAACCATCATCGTTTACAACCGTGTTAGTTGCACCTATCAAATTACAATCTTTGTCTGCTTCATCAAGAAACTTCATCATCTCAATTTTGTGTGGTATGGTTACATTGAAGCCTGCAATTTTTATTTTCTTTAAAGACGCTATTCCTGCTTCCAGTTCTCCTTTTGGAATTTTATATGCTATGTAGGTGCAATCCATCCCAAGGAACCCAAACGCAGCATTGTGTATGTGTGGTGAAAGCGAGTGATCAATTGGGTCGCCTATTACTGCATAAGTCTTTGTCATCTTTGTTTTTTCAATTATACGACTCATAAATCATTAGTTAGAAAACGTGTTTCATTGTCCATGGTACTTCTCGTCAACCAATTATGTATATATGTACATAGTTACCTTAATATATAGATACATAGTTACTGAATGACATGCGAGTTAGATTGACCAAAGAACGCGTGATTAGTGCCATTGTAGGTATAGCATTGCCATCATTACTGCTAGTTAACTTGTTTGACATGTCTCAAAACATGCCAAAAAAGCATCAAGGCAGAAATGAGGAAGCAATACGCCTGGTTGTAAAAACTCACAAGTTTTCGAAAGGAGTGAAATAACATGCCACAGATTAACGTAAATGTAGACGACGAAATCCTACGACATTTCCGTGATGTAATTTACAACAAGTACGGTCTTAAGAAAGGTGATTTTAAGAAAGCAGTAGAAGAAGCCATAGCTGATTACGTCAAAAAATATTCCGCGCCAAAAAAGTGACAGACACGATGAGATCCAAAGTTTCAGTCATTATAGCTATTGCCGTAGTTGGAATAATTGCAAATTATTATACCAATTGGGTATTTTTGCCAGATAGCAAAAGCACTGAATTAATTCCGAATGAAATTCACACAACTATAATTGGTCATCAACCATATGACGGAATGAAAAGTAGGATGATCAATACAGCTGCAAAAATTTCAACTTTTCAATTTGTGGAATACGTGGATAAATCTATAATTGATACTGAAGTAACATCTCAAAAGCCAAGTAATACAGAACTTTACGAATATGCATTGAATATTGTCAATGAAGACAGAGAAAAAGTTGGCACAAAGCCCGTAGTCTTAGGAACCAATCCCTCTGCACAAGGTCATGCTGATGATATGTTTAGACTAAATTACTTATCTCACTGGAATTCTAAGAACGTTAAACCGTATGTAACATACACAGAATCTGGTGGTAGAGGCTCTGTATCAGAAAACGTTGCTACCTCTAAAACTTATTGTCCTTCATCTAAATGCATTCCATACTCATTTGATCCGTTTGAGAGAATCAAAAACTATCAATATAAAATGATATACCAAGATGCCACCTCAAATTGGGCACACAAAGAGACCATCATAGAGCCTTATGCTACTCACATTAATTTTGGAATTGCATATGATAATGACAATTTCTACTTTGTTCAAAATTTTGAAAAAAATATCATAGAATGGTCTAAGATAGAATTAACAGATGGCCACGAACTTAGGATGGTTGGAACGCTACCAAAAGGATTTTTCTTGCAACACATGACAATATATGCAGATGAAAATCCTAAGGATGTAAATGGAAAAGCGCTTAATGAGAAATTTCCATACAATCAGATCTATTATGACTCTGGAAAACTTGTTGGCATAATAGTAAAGCATCCTTCTGCTAGCAATCATTATGAAGAATGTGATGTAGGTAAAATCAGAGTTACAAATAACCGCAGTGGAGAAAATTGTATTGATTACACAACATTTGATAACAAAATCAGAGATTCTGGCGATATTGATGTTTCAGTTGATGTCTCTAAATGGTTGGCAAAAGATGAATTGCACACGCTTTATGTTATATTAAATTACGCAAATGGTGATCAAGTAGCTGCAACATCAGTAACGCTAGAATATTTGAAATGATCTTGAAATTAAGCTACCTACGTAGTTTATAGATTGATTTAGCTTCGTCTAGACTAAACTGACTTGGTGCAACAGGTTTGCCAAGTGAGACATAAGTGTAGGGGCTGCCTATGTAGGTGCAGAGAATTCTAGACATTCGCCCATAATCTCCCATCGCAAAGGCAATGAGGTTGGCGTTTTTTGGTACGCTTTTGTACAAGGACAGGATCTTTGCAGTGTCGCCTATTGATCTTGCTGTAGTCACAATTTTGATATTTTTTGAAAGACTACTCATATTTTTTACCATGTTTTTTAGCAAACGCGTGTTAGGAGTTTTTTTAAAGTCATGCCAAGATACAAGCAGATTAGTCTTTGTTCTTTTAAGATACTGAAGCAGGTCATTGTTTTTTCTAATAGTGCTGTATTCTACATCAAGAAGATATGGGTCATATTCTGCAATTAGCTTTAGTATTG
>JBOGRG010000069.1:0-3356 GCA_050749365.1 Nitrosopumilaceae archaeon | reverse complement strand
TAAAGCGGCATTCCTCTTGAGCCCCTTACTTCTTGTCGTGCAGCACTTCCTTGACCTTTTTCAGAACCCACGGTAACACCCCTCACGCCAATCTTTTTGAGGGCGTCTAGGACTGTCTTTACCTTTTCTGGCTTTATTATGGCTTCAATTTTTTTCAACAGGTACCCTAAATTTCATCTACTATAAAAATCAATTTTCAAATTGTATCTTTATCTTCTATTTATGTGATTCAAGAGATCTTCTTCTTTCTTGAAAACAAAATAATTGGAATTATGGCCGCAGCTAAAGATAATAACGGAAGAGGAAGTTCTGGAATCACTTTTCCTTCCTTAACTTCATACAACCCAGTTCCATTACTGTATGTGACCACCCACGTTCTATCAAAGAAATTGAAAATAATATTGCCTCTTACAGTGAAAGTGTGTACGCCTTCCTCTGAATCAGATGGTATTATGAGAGTTAAGGTGGTTTCGTCTTCTGTTGATTGTGGAAGATCAAAAGTAGTTTTTGAAAAGGAATATTGATTAAATTTACCAGTTGCGCTTAATTCGACTCTTTCAGGATGTTCCGAACAGTTCTCCAGATCTATCAAATAAACTGGACTAAGGTCTCCTACAAGATCAATAACGCTAGATACATCAAGATTGAAACAAGAAACTGTTGAATCATAGAATTCTGCTACAAGCTCGAAGGCATCGCCTACGACCTCTATTATGGCTTGTATCTCACCAATTCCAGGATCCACAACCATACCTTTGGTCATTCCATTTGCGGTTACATCGATAGCAAACGTTCCCTTTCTATCTGTCTTAGTGGAATCTTTGAAGAAGATTCCTACTACACCATTTCTTTCCTCTTTTGGTAACATCTTGTTTGCCTTAAAAACAACAGTATCAGGATCTATCATAGTGGAGTTGTTAAATGATCCTGAAATTATTTTAGTGATTTCAAAGTCTTCTTCAAAATCGAACTTAATTTTGTATTCTACGTTATCAAAGTTACCCTCCTTTGCAATTAGAGTAATTTGGTATGGAAATCCTGCGATTGGTTCTTGCTCACGTGGTGGTGGCTCAGGAGGAGTGGCAATTGTACCAATGAATGTTGTAGCTATGATCTCAAGTTCGTCTGTCGTGGTGTATGGATCAGGCAGTGTCCTGTCCTCATACTCGGCAGTGACTGTGTCATCCTCTGCCACTCTCAGTCTGTCACCTGAAGATTCTTGCGTTGTGCTAAAAGTTACAGTACCTTCGAATATTCCGGTAGCCTCACCAGTCTCAACCACAGTAAGGGCAATACCACCGGCGTCGCTGTCTGACCAGACATCGATTTTGAAAACATTGACTAGTTCTGGCTGAAAGTTCATGTCTGGGTCTATTACACGCACAACTCCTGTGCCTGATGCTGGATAGTTTGGCTCAGTGAAGTTGATTTGACCTATATTCCATCTGATCAATGCAGATCCTACCACTGTCTTATCTTCTGCGAACTCAAATGCGACTGTAAGACCGTCATCGTTTTCAGCAGCTAACCGGCCATTTGTTGGCCCCATCCCATTTGTTACTCCAGTTGCATCACTTATTCCATCACCGGTAGCATCATGATCAAATCCTGTAAGAATTACCTCGCCACTGAAGACTCCTGTATTGGCACCTGTTTCAACTAATCTATAGTTGTCCAATCTATGGTCGCGTGTAGAAACTGTGATATGGATTGTATCAGCAGCATTTGAATCAAAATTGTGATCCGGTGATCTAATTGTAATGAAGACCTTGTCAGTCCATGTGTATACCTTTTTGTCAAGTTCTATCGTAGCTCCACTTTGAGCAAAAGTAGGTTGTACAACTGCCATTATACCTGCTATGATTAAAGTAATTATAACAAGAGACGGTTTTGACTTCATCGTTTCAGCAATATCCCATGTAACTTTACCAGATAACACAATTGATGGTGTATATCAAAGTATTAAAAATTTTAAGAAAGTTAAACTGTAAAAAAATCTAGTACTAATAGTCTCATTGTCTGCACTCAGTTGGTTATCTAGAATTTTGTAAACATTTGGATCGTGAAGATAAAATCTTTCATAGTCATATCATTCTGTGCCTTAGTTCTTTTACTATCATCTATCTCAAATCACCAAGTCTTTGGACTACGTAATGTAGTGATAAATGAATTTGAGCTAAATCCGCCAAGCTATAATAGCGGTAACGAATGGGTTGAATTGTTTAACCCTACCAATTCCCAAATAGATATTGGTGGATGGATAATCTGGACAACACACGGTGAGATAAGTAAATACACTATTCCAGCTGGTACCTTAATTGATTCTGGTGGCTTTTATGTAATCAGATTTCCAGGACAATTTCTTGACAACGAACAAGAGTCCGTAATTTTGTTTGATTCTAAGGGGGCAGAGATTGACAAAAGCAGGACGTCACGCGATGCTGTTAATGATGCAAGAACATGGCAACGCAGTGGCGATGATGATTGGGTGTTCAAGAATGGTACACCAAACTCTGCCAATCCAGAACAAATTAGAAAAATACCAAGCATTGCAGAACCACATCTTTCCAAAGAAACAACAAAGACAGAGTGTAAAGGAAAAGCGTTGTGCATAACTGGAACAGTAAAGAGAATAATTGACGGGGACACATTGTTTATCGAACCTTATGTAATACGGTTGTCATTGGTTAATGCTCCTGAAAAGACTGAGCACGGCTTCAATGAGGCAAAGATCTTCACAAGTGATCTTTGCCCTAGGGGTTCAACTATTACTGTTGATCAAGATGATAAACAACCACGTGACAAATACAAAAGAATAGTAGGCATGGTGCATTGTTCTGGAAAGATACTAAATTCAGAACTTTTGCAAAATGGTCATGCCAAGATACTTGTACGATATTGTTCTGAAAGTGAATTTGCTATAGAACCTTGGGCTAAAGCATATGGGTGCTAGGTAAAGGAGTCTAAATCCTTTGTTTTCATTTTAAACCGGTTCAACAATTCTAGCTGTTTTGATGAAAGACTATCTCTCATCTGTATTAGTTGTAATGCATTTTCTACGGCATTTCCATGATAATGATTGTTAAAATACCCATAAACAACGTTTGCCTGTTTGTGCACCTCTTCTAATTTTTTTGCAAGCTTGGAAATTTCTTGCTCTGAATATCTGTAATCATACCAGATCTTTTCTCCTCTGCCATGAAATCTTACCAAAGCCCAGTCTGTTGTCATTTCAGAATTTAGCTCAAGTGGCGAGTCTGTTATTACATTTGATACATGATATCTTTCTAGTAGAGTGGAAGTGGATTTTTCTTGCCATGACTTGTCTCTAAATTCAACTGCAAATGAGATATCAG
>JBOGRG010000068.1:0-32462 GCA_050749365.1 Nitrosopumilaceae archaeon | reverse complement strand
AAATGCGGAGCAAAAATAGCAAACATGCGTATGCTAAAATCCGTCAAAGAGGTGATCAGACCATACAACAACAAATGTCCATCCTGTGGGCAAACTCTTTCTACGTCTGAATTTACGGTAGACGTACAGAAAAACTGATCGAAAAATCATCTGTAATGATCTATTTCGTCACAAATCTTATTTACCGATACAATCTAGACATGCCTATGGAATTGAGCGAGGATTTTGGCGAGCAGAAGCGAGGTGGTATTTTACAGTCAGCATCAAAGCGTGTAAGAATGATCTTTTCTGTAATGGCAAGCCCAAACAGGATAGATATTTTACGTATTTTAAATTCAAAGGGTCCACTTACCTATTCTGAACTAAAGTCCCTAGCTGGATTCAAGTCAAAAAAGGAAAGTGGAAAATTTGCATATCATTTGAGAAAGCTGTTAAGACAGTCACTAGTAGCTTTGAATAAATCTGAAAGACGCTATACCATCACAAATCTTGGAAAGCTTGTCTTAAGCCTTGCAAGACAGATTGAAGAGCGTTCTATAATAGAGAGCGGCAAGATGTATGTGCGAACTTCTCATGAGTCAATAGAGGAGTTTAACTCTCATAAGATAATTCAATCACTTGTACGTGAGGGAAGCCTCCCATTAGAACTAGCCCAAAAGATAACTGAAGAGGTAGAAAACCGTATCTACAAGTTCCAGACCTCCTATCTTACTGCTTCTTTGATACGTGAGATGGTTAATTCCGTTCTTTTGGAGCACGGTCATGAAGACTATAGGCATAAACTTGCTAGGTTTGGGCTTCCTGCGTATGACATTCATGAAATGATTACTAATGTAGATGGTATACACAATGGCGTAGAAGGTCTACTCTTCAAAACAGGACAGAAGGTCTTTGGTGAACAGCTGGTTCTTAATACATTGCCAAAGGATGTAGCAGATTCCCACCTTTCTGGGGATATACACATAACAAATACCGGAATATGGTCGCTATTACCAGATACGATCTTTGTAAACATCAAAGAACTTATCGAAGATGGGATTGATCTTCGTGGTAAGTTTCTTGATGTTACAAGATTGCCACCAATCAAGACTTTGGATGAATTTGCCACATCGCTTTCTCTACTAACCTCTCTGTTGTTCAAGGAGGCATCGCAGGAGGTAATTATGGATGGATTGATAGTAGTTTTGCAAAAATTTTCAAAAAATATCACCGAAATTGAAGAAAAAATTACTAATGTATTCGCAACTACATCAACAGCACCAAGATATGGAAAGAATGCAACGCTTGTCTCCTTTAGGATTCCGCTTGGAACTGATTCTAAAATCATTAGTGCTGTGCTTGCCGGCTATAAAAAATATGTAAAATCTACACCAATTCCACACATAGGCATGATTATAGACTATGAAAAAGGCAGAGTCAGTGAGTTTTCAGACATCCTATCTGAGATCATAGCATTGGGCGGCCTCGTGATTTTCTCTAAGGGTTCAATCTCATACAAGGGAATATTACGTGGAGACACAAAGAACATCGGCACTACATCAATTAATCTACAATCACTTTCCATAAACCTGCCTAGACTTGCGTTTGAGTCAAACAAGGACGAGACTTATTTTAGAGCACGTCTTGCTCTTTTGATGAAGCCCGCACTTGCAGCAATGTCACTTAGAAAGAAAGATATCTCCGATCTTACTAGACGTGGACTTAATCCAATTCTTGCAAATAACACCCAGTATATGCAAAAGGGCTCAGTTACACTCGTAGTTAATTTGTTAGGTCTAAAAGAAGCAGTATTTGGTATACTAGGCTACGAAGATAACAAGGCCGGACGTGAGATACTTACAAAGGTACTAGAAACAGCCATAGAGGTTGCAGCCAAGAAAGGAAAAGAGATGGGTGATAACGTTACTATATCAATGACTGAGAGTGATGCAGCAGCACGCTTCTCAACCTTAGACGGTGAAAAGTACGGTAAGATGTCGATACACCAATACGTCGAAGGTGATTCCTATTCAGAAGGAATGGTACTAAATGACTCTGAAATTGAAGGAATGACCATAAAAACAGAGAAAATTGTAGAATGTAACCACATATCAAAGATGCTAAATGGTGGATTATTGATCAAACTAAAAATATCTGACAATACAGATACCGCAGGAATCAAAAAGGCAATAGAAAAGGCAAGTGAACTAGTTAGCTCATTTAGACCTGTAAGAAAAGTCTCTATTTGTGGCAACTGTGGTTTAAAAGACGAAAAACTTTCTGACAAGTGTCCAGCCTGCAAATCTCCATACATGTTAGCATAAAAAACTTCACACCTATGTTTGTGCGTATTTTCTAACTCTTCTTTGATAAAGATCGTTTTTAAAATAAATTAGAAAATACAGTCTTATTTTTCTTAATTTTTGAAAAAACTCTTTGTAGATTTTTATTTGGGATTCGATCTGATCCAATACTATGATGATTGGAACGGTGTCAACAAAATTGATGCAAAGCTCAACTTTGGAAAAATATTTTTCGCCTCAAACTTTATTATACTCCCTTTTCTTACTGTGGCGGGGAGACGTTTGACAGATTTTTCACAAATAGAAAACTCGATCCTTGAAGTTAAAAAACGGGATGGACGAGTGTTAAATTTCCAGAAAGACAAAATTTCAAATGCTATATACAAGGCATTAGTTGCATGCGGCAGACCAGATCATAGTCTAGCAGGCAAGCTGGCTGATCGAGTAATAGAAAAACTTGTAAACCAAGGATTCTCTGCATCGGATCCACCAAGTGTAGAAGATGTGCAGGATATGGTTGAATCTACTCTTATAGATGAAGGGCTTGGTGAAATTGCCAAAGCCTATATACTGTACAGGCACGAGCGCAGAAAGATAAGGGAAGAAAAGATGAAGGTTCTTAACGCCAAATCGCTTGATAGCGTAGCAAAGAAATTTGACCTTAACTGCCTTAGAGTTTTAGCATCTCGTTATTTGATGCGCAATAACAAGGGAATGATAATTGAAAGTCCAAGTGAGATGTTTGAGCGTGTTGCGGTTTTGGTTGGACTTGGGGATGTACTAAAGGACAATTCTATCTTTGAAGTGGATGGCAAAAATACTCAAAACATAGATGAAGCCAAAAAATATCTTGACAAGCTTGATGACTTTAACTATAAATTCAAAATAGGCAGCCATTACCTTAACAAGTGGCACTTTAGAGCACTAATCTCTCACTATATTGACTTGGGAAAGCGTGGTCAGATGAAAGTAAACATAAAGGAATTTCTCACTATGCTTGCAGCCAAAAAATTTGATCACTATGCTGAGAGAATTACAGAATACTATGATTTGATGGTCTCACAAGACTTCCTACCAAACTCCCCAACAATGATGAATGCAGGAGGAAGACTAGGACAGCTATCAGCATGCTTTGTACTCGCTATGCCTGACGACATGGAACAAATAATGAAGTCATCTTCTGACGCTGCACTGATCTTCAAATCAGGTGGAGGAGTTGGAATAAACTATTCTGATCTTAGACAAGAAGGTGATATGGTTGCATCCACATCTGGTGTTGCATCAGGCCCTGTGTCGTTTATGAATATCATAAACACAGTCACCGAAGTTGTCAAGCAAGGAGGAAAACGTAGAGGCGCAAACATGGGAATAATCGAAGCTTGGCATCCTGATATTGAGAAATTCATAACTGCAAAGACAAACCCAGGAGTTTTAGAAAACTTTAATGTAAGTGTTGGAATATGGGAAGATTTCTGGAACGCACTTGTAAATTCAAGTGATGGAAAATTCACACTTCGTAGCCCGCGTGACAAGTCACCAGTACGAGAAGTAAATGCACATCAACTTATTGATCTCATTGCACTTTCAGCTTGGAAGAGTGCAGAGCCCGGACTGATCTTCTTTGATCTCATCAACAAATATAATGTATTTGCAAAAGCTCGCGGTGGACCATTACGTGCTACTAATCCTTGTGGAGAACAGAGTTTGTATCCATATGAATCATGTAATCTAGGATCTATCAATCTGGCAAACTATGTAAAAAGAAAAGCAGATGGACAGTACGAGTTTGATTGGCAGAGATATGAAGAGACGATCAGAAAGACAACAAGATTTTTGGACAATGTAATAGATGTAAACAACTACCCAATACCTGAGATTGACAAAGCATCAAAAGACTCACGCAGGATAGGACTTGGTGTGATGGGTGTTGCAGATCTGCTATTCAAGTTGCGAATTCCGTACAATTCAAAGGAAGGATATGAATTTCAAGAAAAGCTTGCAGAAGCTCTTTCCTATTACTCCATGGAAGAAAGCGTTGCTTTAGCAAAAGCACGAAGCGCATTCTCATTGTGTGCAAAAACAGAATATCCAGAGGGAAAGATTCCAATTACAGGATATTATGAAAAGCCAAAAAGTGAGCACTGTTATGACTGGGACGCACTCATTGAGAAGATTCAAAAGCATGGTATTAGAAATGTGCTGGCGACTACAGTAGCTCCCACAGGAACTCTTTCCATGATTGCTGATTGCTCAAACGGAATGGAGCCAATGTTTGCCCTTGTGTTTGAAAAACGCGTAACAGTTGGCAGGTTCTTTTACACAAACAAGATCTTTGAAGCTGTACTCAGAGAACATGGATTGTATAACGGCCAAATACTAGAAAAGATTGCAAACAACTATGGTTCAGTAAAAGGCATTCCAGAAATTCCAGAATGGATGCAGAAAATATTTGTTACAGCGATGGACATTCATTGGGTTGATCATCTTATGGCACAGGCTGTGTGGCAGAAGTGGATTGGAAATGCTATTGCAAAAACAATCAACATGCCAAATGATGTATCTGCTGATGATGTGAAAGCATCATATCTTTTAGCGCATGAGCTTGGGCTTAAAGGAATCACAGTATTTAGAGATGGTTCAAGACACCAACAAGTCCTGCATATGACAGGCGACAACGTACAAAAAACATTCCAAGTCACACCAAGCCCCTACCTGACAGACTATATCTCAAAAACTATTACAAACGCCTATCTAAAATCGCAGATTGAGAAAGCGTTGCAGATCAAGATTCCTGAAGCTGAAATAGCGCAACAACAGAATCAACTCACACAAGAGCAAATGGAAGAAAGGCTTTGCCCTACATGTAAAAACAACTTGGTATTTGCAGAAGGATGCACTATCTGTATAGAATGTGGATATAGCGGCTGCACAGCTGGATAGACTATTTTATCACAACTTTTTTACTATCAATTCTTAGTGATAACGCTATTGAACAAAAAAATTCTTAGTGGTGCAATAACAGCAGGTGTGATAACTGCTGTTATTGTGGCAGTCTTGCTACAAACACAATCGCCATTACAACCACAACCTACAGTACAAAATAATGAAAAACTCGGTTTGCTTGTGATGGTTCCAACCGAGACTCCAACCCTTTTAGATCTAAAAGATGCATACGCAGAAGCCGCATCTACAGGAATTGGTAGAAACAACGTTTATCTTTTCTGGACTTTGGTGGAACCACAAAGCGGAGAATACAACTGGGAAATTCCTGATGCCCTGATGAGTTTTAACAAACAAAATGATCTTAAGGTGACACTTTACTTTTCTATAATAAATAATCGGATCTTTGGACCATTCCCAGCTTGGATGGGAGAACAGCAGCTTGACGAAAACCTGCAAGACAAGACTGTAAAAATTCTCAACGACATTATATTGAGATATGGTATAATTGATCATGTAATAATAGGTGGAGAGATTGACGCATATTTTCGTGATCATGAAGAAGACATTCCAAAATATAAAGAATTTTTTATGGGAGTATATACCAAGCTCAAGGAAAAACACCCTAATGTCAAATTTGGAAATTCCTTTTCACTTCACGGAATAATAAATCACGGCCAAGAAGATCTAGTTGACAAACTAAGCCAAGGAGATTTTGTTGCTTTTACATACTTTCCTGTAAATACATTAAATGAAATAGACAAGACACCAGAAGAGGCCAAAGAAAATTTAGAGAAAATTCTAGAGCTTGCAGGAGACAAACAGATTGCACTAATGGAGATTAGCTGGAGCACTGCACAATCCATAGGAGGAAGCCAAGAGGGTCAGGTAGAATTTATGAAAATAGTTTACGATTTCTATAGGGAAAATGAGTCACGCTTTGAGTTTCTTACATGGTTTAGACAATATGATAGACCTGTTGAGAGCTGCATGAAGGGTCTTAATACAGAATTGGAGAGTGTAATGGGTGGAAATGAGTTTGTATTACAAAACACTGCAGAGTACGTATGTGGTGCAGGATTAATCGATGTTAATAAAAAGCCAAAACTGGCTTGGGCAGAGTTTAAAAAACAAGTACAATTCAATCCCAATTCTTAATTATTATGTGGTGGAGATTTTTTTGTAATTGAGATACGTAGCTTTTGTTGTTACTGTAATATTGTTTTCAAATCTTGTTCCTTCATTTGGAGCGTATGTTCCGCCTACAAAACAAGAACAAGAGTTATACAACAAGCTTCTTGCAGAGTTTGAAAAGCTGCAAGTACAAAAAAAAGATGTAGATGATGTACTAATGACATTTGAAGAACCATTCATAATGTCCTTTCCTTGTGATACCACTGACCTTAATGACCTAGTTGTGAGTGTGGTTGAAACAAGACTAGCTAGATTTGATGAAACTCAAGGTCACGAGAATGGTGTTGTTACAGGCGGAACATACACTTGGCAATGCACCATCACCACATCAGAAGGCAAGATAACAATGGACTGTGACAACGAATTAAAACTAAATGCGGATATTATGACTCAAGATACGGGAAGAGATCCAAGAATAACAAAAGTTGAAAATTTTGTTATATTGTATCATGAGTTGTTGCATGGTCAGCTAATGATAGATGCCATAAAAATATCTGAGCAATGGAGAGATGATGTATGCAACAAGCCACCTGAGGAAAAGATTGATTATTCGTATTCTGATAAAGAACATAAAATAATTTATCCACTTCAGACAGAGCTAGTCATACAACTGATTGAAAAAGCTGGGGGAACAATGATTGTAAATGAGATCATACCAGAAGAAACTGATGATGGAGCATTTACAAAAAAACTAGGTAGCCTAAATGATTATCCTCAGTATATTCAATCTGGGATACAGGTTACCTTGAGAGGAACAAACATAGCTAATACCAAATTCTCCTCTCCAAATCATGATATCATATTGTCCGGAAACCTTGTAAACAAGACGCAATCTGGTATTGCATGGGTTTACATCTTTGCTAAACCAGAAGAGAAACCAAGAACTGATGACACGGTAAAGTTTCCTACATGGGTTAAAAAGAACGCAGGCTGGTGGGCAGATGACATGATAACCAACTCTGACTTTGTCACAGGAATAGAGTATTTGATAAAACAGAAAATAATTCTAGTTCCTGAGACTGCAAAGCAGCAAAAATCTGACACAATTCCACCATGGGTTAAAAGTAATGCTGGCTTGTGGTATGAAAGAAAGATAGATGACAGAACATTTGCAATCGGAATTCAATACCTCATTTCAGTTGGGATCATTTCTTACTAAATCCATTAAAAATGCGGTCGCCGGGATTTGAACCCGGGTAACGGGCTTGGAAGGCCAGTGTACTAACCAAACTATACTACGACCGCCCAACACTGCCAATCTTACACCTACATAATAATTCTTTTTTCACATTCATACAACATACGAGAAATTACTACATGAGCTTCCAATGGATTTTTATCGACGCAAACAAGTTTGTCTATCTTTTTTAGTATATTATCAGAAAAGTGTCCCTTTGCAAATCCACCAACTATAATGCATGAATCCTTACCTATGTCTTGTGCAAGTTTCTCATACGAAGATATTACACCTTTTGTGGATAGACCAATTGCCTCCTCCGGATTAATCTTGTCAATTAACTCGCTAAAGGTCATGTCTCTTATTTCAAGCAATTTCTTGCCACCTTCTTCTATTTTTCTATCAGCGTATAGCTTCTCAATTAATCCAACAAATCTGTGATAAGATTTTGGTAAACGAACATTCTCTCCAACAAATATCACTTTGTCATTTATGGTATGAACGTAAAGTCGAAGCTTTTTTTCAAAATATAGAGGAATGCAACATTCTAGCAGACACAAATGAACCAAGTCGGGTCTGCCACGTTTTATCTCATTTTTGATTCCTTTCATTGCTGCATAGTGCCAGGAAACATCTAAAAGAACCTCAGACGGCTTTTTGCACACCTTTTTGCTATATGCAAGCACCGAGTTGTGGCGTTGAAGTTCTTTAGGAACCAACTCTAATGCAGACTCAGCAAGTACAAATGAGAGCAAGATCGTATTTTAAGGGATAGACATTATTTAATTGCCATGAAGGCTGTAGTACGACAAATAATACTAGAACGAATGGAGATTCTAATTCAAAATGCCATGTCAAATGCAAGAGCTAATCCAGCTGTAGCACAAAGACAGGCAAGTCTTGTAAAAAAATTGAGTACAAAACACAGAATCAGAATACCATATCATATAAGAATGAACTTTTGTAAAAAATGTAAGAAATTCATAGCTCCTGGCATAAACGCGAGAATCAGACTAGGCAGATCTTCTGTAAAATCAATTCGTATAACATGTGGATTTTGCAATCATACATACCGAAAGATCATATCAAAACAAACACTAAAAGCTCAATGATTTATAAGACGAACGCAAAGTTTTCAATTTTATGGCAAAGGCATATGATGTACCAGCTGATATTCTGATTAACAAATTATCAGAGATTCTCAAAAAGGAAGAAATAACAGCTCCTAGCTGGATCCCATTTGTTAAGACAGGTTCTCATGCAGAAAGACCACCACAAAAAAACGATTGGTGGTACACAAGATGCGCATCACTTCTAAGAAAGATATACCTACATGGTCCAATTGGTATCAAAGACCTTAGAGGAATGTATGGAGGAACAAAAGCAGTGGGGTATGGAGGAGCTCACCACAAAGATGCTGGAGGAGCCATAATCAGAACAGCCATCCACAGCCTAGAAAAACTTGGTTATATCGATAAAGTGGAGGGAAAAGGAAGAACAGTTTCTCATGAGGGAATGAAAAAAATAGATAGGCTCTCCACAGAAATTCTAAATGAACTAATTACAAAAAACCCAAGCTTGAAGAAATATTCTTAGTGGTTTTATGAGTAACCCCGATCCAAGCGATGAAAAAGAACCCAATGAAGCTCAAGTTGCATCAATGAAAGAGCAAGCACTACGAACTCTGCTTGAACCACAGGCGCGACTACGACTAAACAACATACGTATGGTCAAACCTGAACTTGCTGCAATGGTTGAAAACTATCTTATTGGCATGGCATCACAAGGTAGACTAAACTCACAAATATCAGATGATCAGCTCAAACAAATCCTACAATCAATCCAGCAACCAAAACGAGAATTCAAAATAAATCGACGCTAGATCTAGCGAAAATATATTAGGGGTAAATTAAGCGTCTGTACTTGTGAAAGCATTAGTTTATGAAGAATATGCACCTGATGATAACTATAAGAGAATTCTAAAAATCAAAGATATCGATGAACCAAAGCCAAAACCAGATGAAGTAGTCTTTAAAGTCAAAGCAGCTGCTTTGAATTATAATGATATCTGGGGAATGAGAGGACAACCAGTCCCAGTTCCATTACCGCATGTTTCAGGAAGTGACGCAGCAGGTGAGGTAATTGCCGTTGGAGAAGATGTCACTACTATCAAAGTGGGAGATAGAGTTGTTTCTCACGCTAACATGTCATGCAGAGTTTGTGATGTATGTACAGATGGACGAGAATTTGATTGTCCTAAGAGGACTATTTGGGGATTTCAAACAGGCCCAACATGGGGCGCTTATTCTGAAGTAACCCACTTGCCAGAAGTAAATATTTCAAAGATTCCTGACAATGTAAGTTTTGATGAAGCAGCTGCTGCCTCCATGACCTTACTTACCTCTTGGCATATGCTGGTAGGAAGAGCGAAAATTAAACCTGGACTAACTGTACTTATCATGGGAGGTGGATCTGGCGTTGGAAGTTTTGGAATCCAGATTGCAAAACTTTACAATTGCACAGTAATTGCAACAGCTAGTCCAGACAAGCTTGATAAACTAAAAGAACTTGGTGCTGATTATGCAGTAGATCACAGAAAACCAGATTGGAACAAAGAAGTCTATAAAATTACAAAAGAAATCAGTGCAAAAACAGGTGTAACCCCAGGAATCGACGTTTCATTCGATCATATAGGTGAAACTCATTGGAACCTACAACTTACTCTGTTAAAGTATGGTGGGACACTTGTTTCATGCGGTGCAACAACTGGATATGATGCAAAAACTGATCTACGACACATATTTTTCAAAGGAACTAACATACTTGGTTCTACACAAGGCACTAAAGCTGAATTAGATCAAGGTTTGTATTGGATGGGAAGAGGCAAAATAAAAGCAGTGATTGATTCTGTGTATAGCTTTGAGAACGCTGCCGAAGCCCATACAAAGATGTTAACTGGAAAAGGTTTATTCGGTAAAATCTTAATGAAGCCAGAAGCCTAGACTATTTTATGGCTAGACTGCTGCGCAGCCTTATCTTTGTACCAGGAAACAATTCAAGATTTTTGGAAAAGGCAAAGACTCTACCAGCTGACATAGTATGTTTTGACTTGGAAGACTCTGTACCCAGAGAGGAAAAAGATACTGCTAGAAATTTAATTAAAGAGGCCATAGCAAAGCGTCCTGAGTACAAGGCCGAAGTTTACGTTAGAACAAACTCGCCCGCCTCTGAGATGATTACAGACGATTTAACAAAAATAGTTCAAAAGGGAATTGATGGTATAGTTATTCCCAAAGTAAGCAACGTAAAAGAATTAAAAAAAGTAGATTATCTTCTTACAAAGTTGGAAAAAAAACATAAACTAAAGCCAATTGAGCTGATGCCATCAATAGAATCAGCGGAAGGAGTAGTAAATGCATACAACATTGCATCATCAAGCAAGAGAATTTCTGCATTGGTGTTTGGTGTTTTTGATTTGTTAAACGATATGGGAATTGAATACACAAAGCAATCAGAGGGAGCAAAATATGCAAGAGCAAAAATACCAATAGACGCAAGGGCTGCCGGGAAATATGCAATAGATGCAATCTGGCAGGATCTTAGTGACGAAGCTGGTTTAGGAATGGACTGCATGGTTGGGAAAAATCTTGGATATGCAGGAAAAAGCATTATCCACCCTGATCAGATTCCAGTAGTACATAGGATATTTCATCCAAGTCACGCTGAGATAGAGTGGGCAGAAAAGGTGTATCAAACCTACATAGAATCGACAAGGAAAAACAAGGGTGCTACCGTGGTTGAAGGGAAGATGATTGATGAGGTTCATTTTAAACGTGCCAAAGCTCTTCTAGATTCAGTAAGAGATGCTTAGGAGAATAATTTAGGCACAAAAGCAGTAGAATTTTAAAATAAATCATTTATTACGCGAGAAGATCATGTTACCAAGTGTTTACTGGAATAGTTGAAGGTCTTGGGGCAATCAAGAAATTTGATAAGAAAACAACAAATCTGAGTGCTGCAAGGATGCAAGTGGATTTAGGTAAACTTGCAAAAAGTCTCAAGGTTGGTCATAGCGTTGCAATAAACGGCGTCTGTCTTACCGTTACAAAGATTTCAAAAAATCAAGCAGAATTTGAAATGATTGATGAGACCATGAAAAGAACGGATCTTGGAACACTTGAACATGGCGACAAAGTAAACATTGAGCGTAGTTTAAAAGTTGGTGAAAGAATGGAAGGACATTTTGTTCTTGGACATGTTGACGGAACAGGAAAAATAATAAAGATAGAAAAAACTCCAAAGGAAATCAAAATCTGGATCGAGATTCCAAAAAAGCTGGCAAGACATGTAGTCAGGAAGGGTTCGATTGCCATTGACGGAATTAGCTTGACACTTGTTGATGTGATAAAAAACAAAATTTCTGTTTGTATAATTCCACATACAATGAAAATTACAAATCTTGGTTCAAAAAAAATTGGAGACAAAGTTAATATTGAAACCGACATACTTGGGAAATACGCAACTAAAAGTTAACATTCTACTACTTTTGTAGTAACAACCACTTTTGTAGTAAGATTTATAATCATTGTAATAAGCAATTTTGTCATGTCCTTAGAAGAAGCAATTTCCTCCCTACGAAAAGGAGAATTTGTGTTGCTTCATGACGCAAACAAACGTGAAAATGAGGTAGACATGGTAGTTGCAGCAGAATTTGTCACTCCTGCTCACATTGCTAGGATGCGTCAGCATGCAGGTGGACTGTTATGTCTGTCAATAAAGCACTCTTTTGCTAAAAGCATAGGACTACACTACATGCATGACATACTTTCCAACGCACAAGAACTTGATACGCCATCAAAAAAGATGATCATAGGAACCGCACCATATGGTGATAAACCATCATTTTCTATTTCAATAAATCATATGCAGACATATACTGGGATAACAGACAGAGACAGAGCCCTAACCATAACAGAGATGGCTAACCTTTTCAAAAACACAAATGGAAACAAAAAGCAGAATTTCATTTCTTCGTTTAAGACACCAGGACATGTACCAATCTTGATTGCATCAGAAGGATTGTTATCAAATAGATTGGGTCATACAGAAATGTCTGTATATTTGATGGAACTTGCAGGATTATCTCCAGTTGCAGCAATTTGTGAAATGCTAGATTCTGAAACATATACAGCTCTTTCCATTGAAAAGGCTAAGCAGTACGCAAAAGAAAACGCCATCCCATACATAGATGGTAGTGAGCTTCTAAAGTTCTCAAAGGTGCATTAGCTTTGAATATAGCAGTAGTGGTCTCGGAGTTTAACCAAGAAATAACTTCAAAAATGCTTGACGTCGCCCTTGAAAAAGCAAAAAGTCTTAACCTAAATATAAAATACACATGTAAAGTCCCTGGCGTATTTGACATGCCACTTGTGATAGATGTTTTACTACAGAAAAATGAGGTGGATGCTGTTGTCACACTTGGTGCTGTAATAAAAGGACAGACAAAGCATGATGAGCTCATTGCAAATTCTACTACTAGAGCCCTAACGGATCTTTCCATAAAGTACCAAAAGCCAGTAACCTTGGGTATAACGGGGCCAGGTATGACATACAGCCAAGCCCAAGCAAGGATAAGGCCTGTTGCTGAGAGGGCTGTTGAGGCTATAGAAAAGATAGCAAACCAGCTAGGAAAGATACGATGAGATGATCCAGCTTACCATAGTCAAGATAACAGGATATGGACCATGGACACTTACATTAGGAAGCGATAGGGAACACAAACTACAGATACTACAGTCGTCTTTATACAAAGAAATACAACAACTCTTTTCAGAAAAAAACTCTCTTGTCTTTTCTAACAGATTTGATGAGCTTTTTGTAGTTACAAATGGACTCACTTTGAGTGATCATGTAGAGATTCAAGAGAAGCTGAAGAAATCATTTAATCTTGATCTTTCAATGACAATAGGTTATGGCAAGTCTCCATTTGAAGCAAATTTACAAGCAGACAAAGCAAGAAAATCCAAAATAATTCTAGATAAGGATCATAATATATTCGGTTTTGTAGACGGAAAGGTAGATCAGAAAGTACAGATAATGCATATGGATGTAGATGGTTCCACATCCATATCTGCAACAAAATCACCTTATGAAATTTCTTCACTTATGTTCAAGTTGTATTCTGAAATGTCAGAATTTTTCTTAGCACAAGACTCTCTTGCTTTCTTCATGGGTGGAGATAACTTTATGATAATTTCTGCTGGAAATGGCAAAGTACACGCAACTAAATTCTTGGAACATGTAAAACAAAAACATGGTATTGCATTAAACTGTGGAATAGGAACTGCAACAAATGCACGGGACGCTGCCAAGCTCGCAACAAAATCCCTTGATACTATTAGACAACTAAGAGATTCTGGTAAAAATCAACGCGTGTTAGAGCTAACATGCTGATAAAAAATGTTGGAGTTCTTTACGGTAGAGAACTAGATTACATCAATTATACTAATGTGCGTATTACGGACCACATATTTGAAGAAATAGGCACAAATCTAAAGCCAAAACCAAAAGAGGAAAGTCATGATTGTGAAGGGCTTTTAATGATTCCTGGATTTATCAACGCACATACACACATTGGAGACTCAATAGCAAAGGACGTCGGTATAGACTATGGAATGGAAGAGAAAATTCATCCTCTTATGGGCTTTAAGCAAAAAGTTCTAAGAAATTCAGAATCATCGTATCTAGCAAGTTTTATCAGAAACTCCTGTATTTCTATGATAAAAAAAGGCATCACAACTTTTGTTGATTTTAGGGAAGATGGACTTGCTGGAATTGAGCTTTTACAAAAATCGATAGCTCGACTTCCTGTTAGAGCCATAATACTTGGACGATTAGACTACTATCAGGATTTAAAATCAATTAAAAACAATGTTTCTTTACCAGAATCAAAAAAGAAAGAGCTCACAGAGATCGTAAAAAGATGTGATGGGCTTGGAATAAGCGGTCCAAATGAAAATAGCGATTCTGTTCTGAAATATTATTCAAAATTCACAAAAATACGGGCAATTCATTCAGCAGAAACAAATGAAACCTGCGAGATATCAAAAAAGACTACTGGAAAGACGGAGACTCAACGAGCATTACTTTTAAAACCAAATTTTCTTGTTCATATGACACACGCATCAAAAAAAGACCTTATGCTTACTGCAAAACATAAAATAGGCATAGTTGTTTGCCCTAGGGCAAATGCAGCACTTGCAGAAGGCATTCCTAATGTAAATTTAATGATAAACTCAGGATGTAACGTAGCCATAGGAACAGATAATGTTATGATAAATTCTCTAGACATGTTTAGAGAAATGGATTATCTGTGGAAGGTCTCTATGGGGATTCAAAAAAAACGACTGTCTCCAAAATCAATACTCAAGATGGCTACAGTAAATGCCGCCAATTTGCTTCAAAATAAAAAGATAGGTACAATCCAGCCACAAAGCTTGGCTGATTGCATCTTCATAGATAAACATGCAATAGACTTGGAACCAATGCACAACCCCTACGCATCTATTGTACATCGTGCTTCTGAAAGCGTAGTAAAATCAGTAATGCTTGGAGGAAAAATAGTGCATGGTAAAATCTAGACCCTACGTCATACTTAGTGCGGGTCAAAGCTTAGATGGAAAAATAGCAACAAGGACTGGTGACTCTAAGCTCTCTTCAAAAAGAGATCTGGTACGAGTACACAAACTTAGAGCAAGTGTAGATGCTATACTTATAGGAAAGCGAACTATGATGATCGATAACCCTTCGCTAACAGTCAAGTATGCAAAAGGAAAAAATCCAACTAGAATAATTTTGGATTCCAAAGGATCTATAAAATCAGACTCAAAAATGGTTAAAACTTGTAAAAAGGTTCCAACAATAATCGCTGTATCAGAAAAAACATCTAAAAAAAATATTACTAGATTACAAAGATACGGTCTTGAAGTTATAAAATGTGGTCAAAGCAGAATAAATATTAAAAAACTATTGCAAATTCTTAAGAAAAAAAATATTAATAGACTTTTAGTTGAAGGAGGAGGAACAACCAACTGGTCTTTTTTCAAAGAAGGACTTGTCGACGAAATCATCGTCACACTTACTCCATTTATTCTTGGAGGCAAGGATGCAACTTCACTAGTGGAGGGGGAAGGTTTTGATAAAATCTCACAAGCTTGTCCTTTGAAGCTAAAGAAAGCTTATCGTATGAAAAACGAATTGGTATTACATTATATTGTTTAGTGTTTCAAGTCTTCTCGTAGTTGATCAATCTTACGTTGCAAGGCTTTCTTAAGCTTGTCATTTTTTACTATATTCACAAGCTTTCCACAAGTAGGACACTTGAAAGATAAATCTAAAGCCTTCTCAAATGTCAGTTTTGTACAATCTTCATTTCCACAGTGGTAAAAGTCAGCAGAATTTTCCCAATCCAGTCTTTGTTGTAACCTTTCTGTAATTTTCTTTTTTTGGTTCTCTATAAAATTGTCAACCTCATCCTTTCTTGCACGCCATCGGTAGACAAACCACCCCTTCTTTTCGTCTTTGACTCTTATTCCAGTAATCAATGCTTTTCCAAAAAGATCATAGAGCACTTTTCTTACTATGTTAATTCTAAGACCAGTGGAGCTTGCAATTTCCTCATCAGTAGCATCTTCTGTATTCAAAAGCGAACGGGCAACTTTGAGGTATTCATCACCACCAATCAGAGCCGCTATTTTTACAAAAGGATCCTCGTGAGTGGTCGTCATTGCCGTCTTTGGCTTGGATTCTATATTTAATCAATTGTTTTGTCTAGTACATTTTTTCCTCGTTTTGTAGGAACAATTTCTTTTTGTGCATTTTCAAGTTTTTTTTGAAATTGTCTTCCTAACAAAAGTCTGTCAAGCAAAACTGCTAGAGCGCTTATCTCAGAGTGAGGTTGGTTACCAACTGCTACATTGTAATCAGCAAGGTCATAGACTTCACGTGGAACCTTTTCTGCTCCAACCACAACAAGAAGCTGTTCTTCTTGTCTTATCTTGTCTTGTACTGAATCTATATTCTCACCATACATTGTTAGATGAACAATCTTGAAAGAATCATCCTTTTTGGATTTGAGAGTTTTTTTCCAGTTTTCTATAATTTCGACTTCAAAGTTACCTCCCCAAATTCTATTTATCTCTGATATTGTATCTTTGATTTCGGGATTAACTTCTTGCATAAGGATCTTTGTGGCTCCAAAAGCTCTTGAGACAAGAACAACATGTGTTGTTACTCTATCATCACGCACCAATCTTTGACCTATTCTTAGAACCTCAATCTTCATACTTTATCTCAAATTCCAGCTGAGGTGGTTCCTTTTTTACTATTATGGATTGACTTTCTAAAATAACAAGTATAAGCTCCTTTAACTGTGAGATGTTTTGACCTGTCACTGCAGATATGGGAATCCATTTCTTATTTTCCTTTAACCCAAGCTCGTTCACTTTTTCTAAAATTTCATCAGGCAATGTAAGATCTGATTTATTTAGGACAAAAATTATCTTGTTCTGGTCTACACCAAGCTCTTCTAATGTTTTGATGCAGCTTTTGAATTTCTTTGTTAGCTCTAGGATAGGATCACTAATATCAATTACAACTAATACGGCATCAGTGTAGATAAGCTCTTCAAGGGTAGACTTGAACGCCTCTATCATGTATGCAGGAAGCTTGCTAATGAACCCAACAGTATCAGAGATTAAGACTTCGGTATCTGATAGCAGAATTTTTCTTGTTGTTGTGGACAGAGTTGTGAAAAGCTTTTGGCTTTCTGCATGTTTCTCTCCTGTAAGAGCATTAAAGAGAGTTGTCTTTCCTGCAGACGTGTAACCTGCTAAAGAAATAGTCCTGAATCCCATTCTATCTCTTCCTTGTCTGTGCAGAGCTCGCTGTTTTCGTGCCTTGACAAGCTTGGATTTGATACTAGTCATTCTATTTTTAATGTCATTATAGTACACATCAACTTCAAACTTGCCAATTCCCATGAACCCTGGCTGCTCCCCCATTCTTGCTAGTCTGACTTTTTCTTTTGCTCGTGACATTTCATATCGTAACTGCGCCATCTTGACTTGTAGATTAGACTCTGAGCTTCTTGCATTGCGCTCAAATATTTCTAGAATTAAAGCTTCCCTGTCTAGTATGTTTGTTTTTAGTGTGGAAGCAAGATTATAGTTCTGACTAGGTCTTAGGATCTCATCAAAGATTATGACATCGGGTTTTGTTGTTTTTACAAATTCTTTTAGCTCTTCGACTTTGCCTTCTCCAATGCCAAATTTTGCTTTGTTTAGAAATTTTTGTTTGAATATTTTGAAGACCTTATATCCCGCTGTATCGCAAAGGGCAAGTGCCTCCTTTACTACATCTTCTTTATCATATGTTATCAGGATTGCAGAGTCTTTCATTGTATTAAAGGCATCAATTCACGTCTTATTGCTTTCGCAACGTTTTCTCAATAGTCATATTCATAACGATTTCAGCAATATCGCTTGCATACTCTGAGATTCTGCGTATATTTTCTGTCATTCTTCTTATACGATAAATTTCTTCGTCATCCCTTAGCGATTTGATGCTTTCAAACACCTTTTTTTCATATTTTGTAATTTCTGTTGTTCTTTGTATGGCAAGCTCCGCCTGAGCAAAATCTTTCTTAAATAGTGCTAGGCATGCCTCGTCGAGTACCGATAGAGTAAAGTTGTTCATTTCACGAATGCCGTTAAGTACAGTTTTCTTGATCGGCTTTTTGAATTCCAATAGGTCTTTTGCTATGCCAACTGCATGATCACCAACACGCTCTATGTTCTTCACAATCACTCTATATCCCAGGCAGCTTCGAGCATTTTCAAAACCCATATCTTTTAACATATGCTCATTTTGGATTGCAATTTTCAGCTGTCGTATTATATAAAAGCTGAATCTGTCCACTTCATCATCACTGTCTATCACCTCCTTTGCAAGTTCGAAGTTTGCTTCCTCAAGTGCGAGAAGTGCATCATTTTGCATAGATTTTGCAATAAGAAGCATTCTTTTGAAAGCACCATCAACTGAAAGCTCAAACAGATTTATCAAAACTTGTATAGTGATGCCATCAGTTGAGTCTGCAATGATTTCAGTTCCCATGAGAACTTTTTTTACTGCATCTTTCACTGCAATTCTTTGAGATGGTTTTAATCTACCGGATTTTGGTTTTATGTTTATGGTAGTAAAACCAAGGAAATAAAGCGAAACAAGTTTTCTTACAATAATGGCGCTTTCATCATCTTGTTCAATTTCAAATGTTGCAACTTCAGTATCAAGGGTCTTTACGTGACGTTTTGATGGAATAATTTGTAATGTTGCAGTTCCTTGTCTTACAACAGTGACCTGATCTCCTTGTTTTAGACCCATGTCCATTACCCATTCCTTTGGTAAGGAGACAATGTAAGAGGATTTTCCAGTAAACTGGATCTTTCGCATCTCTTCGTTGTTTCCCATTACTTATCTCTGATATAGTCGTCTATATAGTCATTTCAAAGTACTATATAGTAATACATGATGCCAAAAAACAATTAGAACCCTTGACTGAATATATTAACCTTGGACCCAGTTATCAAACTCAAGCACACATTAGATGCTCTCTTTGGTACAGGAGTATCTAAGCAACTTCCAAAAGAAATCAGGATTACATATTCAAAAAGAACTGGAAGAATTAAACATGTATTTCATAATGAAAAACTTCTTTGCACTTTGCGAATTGATGGAGGACTTGCAATTACTCCATACTTTGCACAGATTTTACTTAAAAGTAAAAAATTCAAGGAGAATTGTCTTGAAGTAGATGATGACTCTAAACCCTTCGTAGAAAATGGGGGTTCAGTTTTTTGTAAGCATGTTGTATGGTGCGGAAAAAATATTTTAATTGGTGCAGACGTGCCTGTCCTTTACAAGAACATGGTAATTGCAGTTGGACGAGCTGTAGTTTCTTCACGAATGATTATGTCTCTAAAGCGTGGTGTGGCTGTAAAAATCAGGGATAGTTTAAAAAGTCCAGATTGATCAAGTGGATCATATGATGCGTGGTGGAAACCGCGAAATGCGAAGAATGCTTGACAAGATGGGTCTAGAGATGAAAGAAGTCACTAATGTACAAGAAGTAATAATAAAGACAGACAAAAAGGAGATTATAATTCCAAAGCCATCAGTGTCAGAAATGAAAGCAAAGGATAATTCTATATTCCAAGTTATTGCAGAAAGCTATGAAGAAAGGGAACTTGAAGTACCGGTATTTAGCCAGGAAGACATAATGCTTGTGGCACAGCAAGCTGGAGTTTCTCAAGAAGCTGCAAATAACGCACTAATAGAAGCCAAGGGAGATCTTGCAAGAGCAATTTTGTTACTTACAACTAAATGAAGGATTTAATAACAGGATTTTGAGGTTCTAGCTTTGATTAGTGAAGTTACAGTTTCTAAGGTTGAAGGAATAATCAAAACTTTGTCTGAACTAGAGGAAAACATTGACTCTCTCAATGAAAAAGTAGCTGACATGAAAAAGAAGATACACGCAAGGTCTGAAAACGAGATTGAACAATTACGAGAAAAAGTAATCGAAATGGCCACAAAAGAATCCGGGTCTATAATATCACAAGCACGGGAGGCAGCAAATCAAGAAGCCAAAAAGATCCTAAGTGACGGCGAAAAAAGCCTTGCCGAAATCAAAAAGAAGATAGATACAAAATCTGACGAAGCTGTAGAATATGTCCTTTCTTCTCTACTATATACTTAAAACCTTTAAATTTTGCTTCGTGTAAGTCAAGGTATAGCATCCCACACTCAAAACAGCATTGCGGTGGCTACTGTGTATGGGAAACCCTATTTTAAATTTGTAAAAACGCTGCAGCTCTTAAAAATGAAATATGATTCTATATTGCCTACTGAAATAAATCATTCAGATAAAAGGCTTATACTTACAACAATGTGGGAAGCACCTAAAGTTACAAATAATCTAGTACTTTACGAAGAAGAATTTGATGCAGATCCGACAGTGATAAAAGGACTGATAACACAAAAACTTGAATCTAGCATGGATGAAAACTCGCTTGTAATTGGAATAGATCCAGGTAACAGAATTGGATTATCTGTCTTTTATTTTCAAAAAGAAATTGAAAGCGCGACTTACATGTCACTTGATGATTTAATATCGCATGTAGTAAAAATTCTGGCAGGATTAAAGGCTGAAAGAAAAATTGTAAAAATAGGAAACGGCAACATGAAAATCGCTCGTCAGATAACTGAACATTTGAATCTTAGTTTTTGTTCGCATTTTGAGTTAGAGTTTGTAGATGAGCACAAGACCTCATTAAAGAAAAAGAACTATAACAAAAGAGGTGAGCGAGATAGGATGTCTGCAAAATATATCATTCAGAGAGAAGGGTACAGACACCTTATTTTACCGCCGTCTAGGACAGGTTAAAAGTAGAGACCAATTTTCAACTAAAAATTAACAAATTTCCCAAAAAATGCTTATAAGATAGTGTCAAAACGTTTTCTAAAAAATTAAAAACGGGGAAATTTTAAAAACCATACATATTTATATAGCTTTTTTTGTTTTTTCTGAAAACTCTGGAATGGTTCAGGGACGGTATATCTAATTTTTATATAAAATCATTATTACTAATATAGAAAATTGTGATCCATACTTAAATACTTAGTAATACTATAATAAATTACACAAAGGAAAAAGTGACTGAAAAAAATGACATGTAAAGGGATATGCACAAGATACAAGGCACAAAAGCCAGTAGGTACGGGTCGTTATGCATCAGGACAGAAAAGATGCCAGATTTGTGAAATTTTCATAAAATGGGAAGGACTCTGGTGTCCATGCTGCGGATACAGACTGCGAACAAAGCCACGAAACCTCAAATACAAGGCAAAGCTACGTGCTAGAGTCGAAGCTGATTCTCAACTAGAAGCGATAGCAATAAAGGCGTAGTTTGCTGACGTAGGCTATTGATATCTGAAATCGGTTATAAGAAAAAAACCGTCAAAGTGAACCATCGAGAATTTTTGGTTCAGATAGTTCCATTTGATAATGGAAATTTTATTTCAATAACGGAAGGAAAAGAAAAGATTGGTGCTATGGTAGTGTCAATCGGTTCTGGCCCTCGTACCAGTACGGCAACTGTAATACCCTCAAAATCAGAATCACTTTTTTTGAAAATGGTTTCTGAACGCATCGCTTCAATTTCAAATGGTATCTGCGTCGTTTCTCTTAATACCCAAAAAGAACTTGGGCTTGAAGCGATGAAAGTTTTGATGAATGAAATAGTGGAGATTGTAAAATAATGCAATCTGATCTGCGGGGGTATATTGCCCAAATTGCAAGATCTAATGATTTAGTTGTCGTGAAAAAAAAAATATCTACACAATACGAAATAGCTGCTATAACAGCAAAGCTTGATGGTTCAAAAGCTGTTTTATTTGAAAACATCAAGGAAAGCAAATTTCGATTAACCTCAAACCTTGTGGGCACAAGAAAAAGGTTTGCACAAGCCATCAGGGCTAAAGAATCTAAGATTCACGAAAAGGTGATCTGGGCTATCAAACATGCATCAAAACCAAAGATAGTGCACAAAGGCAAGTTTATGGAAAACAGTTCACGAGATATTTCCATTTTACCTATAGTGAGGCATTTTGCAAAAGAACCAGGTCCTTTTATTACCTCCTCTATAGTATATGCAAAAAATCAAGAGATAGGAACACAGAATTCCTCATTTCATAGGCTACTTCCACTTGACAAACGACACTTTTCCATACGAATGGTCGAAGGCAGACATCTTCATAGATGTTTTATGTATGCAAAAGAGCATGGAGAAGACCTCAAAGTAGCAATTACCGTAGGTGTGCACCCAGCCATATCTATAGGAGGAGCGTATCAGGCAGACTGGGGGAAAGACGAGCTTGAAATTGCAAATGCAATACTAGGTCATAAGCTCGTCTTAGCTAAATGTCCTTATTCTGGCTTGGCTGTTCCCTCAGACGCTGAAATTGTAATGGAAGGACGTATACTCAAAGATAAAACGCATAAAGAATGGATGGTAGAGATGTTACGCACATATGATTTCAAACGAATGCAACCAGTCTTTGAGCTTGATATGTTGTATTTTAGGAACAAGCCGATATTTCATGACATACTATCTGGCTATAGAGAACACAGATTATTGATGGGAATGCCAATTGAGGCTAAGCTCACCAGAAATGTCAAGCAAGTCCTACCACAAACAAGGCAAGTTGTATTGACAGAAGGTGGGTGTAATTGGCTTCATGCTGTAATACAGATTTCTAAAAAAAAGCAAGACGATCCAAAAAAAGTAATTAAAGCCGCATTTGCTGCTCACAGATCTCTGAAAACTGCAATTGTTGTTGATGATGATATTGATCCAAGAGATCCGGTTGCGGTGGAATATGCAACAGCTACAAGATTCCAAGCTGACAAGGATCTGATCATAATACCAAAACAAAGAGGATCAAGTCTAGACCCCTCAAGTGATCAAAAGAAATTACTAACAACAAAGATGGGAATTGATGCAACAAAATCATTTTTGAAAAATGTTGAAGGATTTGAGATTGCAAAAATCCCACAGCAAGGTAAAATATCTCTAAAAGACTATGTCAATTAATTCTGCATGAATAAATAAGGTGCTACTATAGCGCTGAGTCTACCATTAGTCCAATGAACAGTATGGTAAGGTATGGACTTGAAAACTTGAACACAGTCCATGATGCCTTCTCCGTTGGCTTGACCAAAAGCCAAATACTTAGAGCAAACATGATTGCTCCAGAGGCTAGTGCAGTATAAAGATAGACTTCATGAAAGACATTCATGAAAAACGGAACTATGCTGAATAGAACCATCATCAGGGTGGTACCAGCTATAACTCGAACGGATGTCTTTTCAGAATTTACAACAGGAAGCATCGGTATTTTTGCCTTAGCATAATCTTCTTTGATATGTAAAGCAAGACTCCAGATATGTAAAGGAATCCACAAAAACACCAATCCTGCCATTACTAGTCCTAGTTCAAAATTTGTTGTAGTTACAGCAACATATCCAATCAATGCAGGTGCGCCACCTGAAAATCCGCCTAGAACGATATTGCTTCTGCTTCTTCGTTTAAGTAATTTGCTGTAAACCAAGATATTGTCAGCTAAACCAAACGCCATGAAAAGTCCAGCCCATACATTAATTGCAAACGACCCAATAAGTGATATTGCTGTAAGAATCAAACCAAAATAAAGCGCCTTTTCAGCGGGATAGATCCTCTTACTTGGAATTGGTCTATCCCTTGTCCTATCCATTATTGCATCTATGTCACGATCGTTGTAGTTTGTCAAAGTATTAGCGGCCGCGGACCCAGCAGTAACAGATCCTATTAATAAAGCCCATGTCAAAGGAGAAACCTCCACATCATAGAGATTTTGTGCTGTTAATGCAGCCCCAAATGCAGTAAAAACCAAAAGGTACCAGATCTTTGGCTTGGTTACCTCATAGTATACTTTGATCCTAGAACTGGTCTTACTTGTTAACACACCGTCTCCACATTTTTGAATTTTACTAGATATTTATAGGTTGAATACACGATTACTTCATTGCCTTATACGGCATGGGCTTTGTCGTTCTTTTCATCTCTATAAAACTCTCAGATCGTTGTACTCCTTGAATACGACCTAAACTTTCTGATATCAATCTATGCATCTCGTCTAGATTTCTTGCATACATGGTAACCAAAATATCAAATCTACCAGTGACCTCAGAAATTTCTCTTACCTCGGGAATCTTTAATAACTCCTCTATCACGTTGTCACGAAGCTTGGAATCCATGTTTATTCCAGTTAAAGCCTTTACAGTGTAGCCAAGCTCTCTCTCGTTTATTACTATAGTAAAGCGTTCGATAAGCTTTCTTTTAATCAGTCTCTTGATTCTGCTGTATACCACTGAAGAATTGACGTTGATTTTTTTTGAAATGCGTGGAACTGAGATATTAGCATCTGCGGCAAGTTCGGATAATATTGTTAAATCTAAATCATCCACTTTTGCCGTTCAAAACACCAATTATTATGAATAAATGGCTAGTTAATAAAGCTATTATTACAATTTTTGTGCAAATTTTATATCAATTATTGATTCTGTTGAATCAGATTATATGAAACCCTTTTTGTAGAGCATCTCAGCTAAAAGTACAGCTCCTTTGGCAGAACCCATCTTCTCATTGTGAGAAAACAAGACATACTTTATGCCGTTTTCAAAGACAGTGTCTTCGCGTAATCTTCCTACTACTGTAGACATACCACCATTTACTTCTCGGTCTAGTCTTGGCTGTGGCCGTGTAGGATCGTCATGTACCACAAGATAGCTTTTTGGTGCAGATGGAAGACCTGTCACACTAACTTTGTTTGAAAATTCTAGCATTGCCTTTTTTACCGACTCGGGATCTGCGTGTTTTGCAGTCTCAACAAATACAGATTCTGTATGTCCATCAATTACCGGTACTCTAGTGCAAGTACAGCTTACTTTCAAATTTGCAGGATCAATTTTCCCATTATTTAATTTGCCAAGTATTTTTGCAGTTTCTATTCTAACTTTATCCTCTTCTTTTGGGATATATGGAATTATATTGTCTGTAATGTCCAATGCAGAAACACCAGGTGATCTACCTGCACCAGACATCGATTGCATAGATGTCATGATTATCTTTTGAGCTCCAAAGCTATCAAGCAGAGGTTTCATGGTTATAGCAAGTCCTGTTGTGGTGCAGTTTGGAAGTGGAGCAACAAAACCTTTCCAACCACGGTTCTTTCTTTGTACATCTAGTAATCCTATATGATCATCGTTTATTCCTGGAATTAGAATTGGTACATCAGGCTCGTATCTGTAGGCAGAAGAAGTGCTGATTATAGGAACATCCTTTGCAAATCTAGTTTCAATTTCGCGTGCCGCTTCGCTTTCTATAGATGTAAAGATTAGGTCTAGATTTTCTGGTTTGATGTCATCAACAGACTCTACTATCATGTTTTTGACATATTCTGGAATCTCTTCTTTTATGTGCCACTTTAGAATGCCTGTGTTTGTATCCCTGATGGCATCTACGAACTTTTTACCTGCTGAACGCTCTGATGCAGCTATCTGTTTTACCTCAAACCATGGGTGATTATTTAGCGCCACAACAAATTCTTGTCCTACTGCGCCAGTAACGCCTATGATTGCAACACGTTTCATACGAAACGTTTGCTTCATACAATTAATATTCCTTTAGCAGAAATGACCAAAACACACTAAATCCCATTAAGATATTTCATGGTGTGAAATTTAAGATAGAAAGAAACATTTCTGATTATAAGCCGGTGCAACATGGAGGAATTTATTCTTCTGGATTAAAACTAGATTTACAAGTTTTAGATTTTAGCTCAAATGTGAATCCACTTGGTTTTCCTGCTGTAGTAAAAGACGTGATTAAGAAAAATACATCTCTTCTTTCAGTATATCCTGATCCTAACTCCTCAAAGATTAGAGAAGACTTAGCAAAGTACACCAGATTTCCAAAAGATCAGATAGTAGTAGGAAATGGTGCAACAGAAATAATTTACAATTTTTGTACGGCCTTTCTTCAAAAAAACAGTCGAGTCGTAATACCAATCCCTACATTTGGTGAATATGAGGCTGCAGCAAGATTACGTGGTGCACAAGTTTTTTATTTTAAAACAATGAACTTGAACGACAACATTTCACAACTAAAAACAAGAATAGCAAAAACTAATTGCATATTTATCTGTAATCCAAACAATCCGACTGGAACTTTGGTTAGAAGAAAAAACGTGTTAAAAATTTTAGAGATGGCGTATAATAAATCAATATTAGTGTTTTTGGATGAATGCTTTATTGAACTTGTTCCAGAATCAAACGAATCACTTGTGCAGTGCTTAAACGAATTTGATAATCTTTTCATACTGAGATCTATGACCAAGTCATTTGGACTGGCAGGACTTAGAGTTGGGTATGGTCTAGGAAGCAAGAAGGTCATAGATGTACTGATGAGAATAAAGATGCCATGGAATGTAAATGGCCTTGCACAAAAGGCAGCAAGCGTAGCCCTTTCAAACACCTCTCATTTAACCAAAACTAGAAAACTGATAAAAAGAGAATTCAAGTTCCTGCGAGATTCCATATCGAAGATAAACGGCTTTACTTGCTATGATTCATCAACTAATTTCATTTTAATTAAATCAAAAATCAACTCAAAAACTATTCAGAAAAAACTAATAGAAAAAAAAATTCTAGTTAGAGATTGTAGCACATTTTGCGGTCTTAATAATAAATTCATTCGAGTTGCCATTCGGACACATAAAGAAAATGTAAGACTTGTCAAAGCCTTGGAGGACGTATGAAATGGTAAAAGCATTGATGATACAAGGGACTTCTTCTGGTGCTGGCAAGACAACACTTGTAACTGCGCTTTGCAGAATATTTTCAAACTCAGGATATAGAGTAGCTCCATTTAAATCTCAAAACATGTCTTCTTATTCGTACAAAGAAGATGGTTTTGAAATTTCGAGGGCACAAGCAATACAAGCGATCGCAGCAAGAGCAGAGATAGATCCACATATGAACCCCATCCTTCTCAAACCACTTGGAAATTATAGAAGTTTAGTTCTTGTCAAAGGAAAGTTTTACAAAAAAATGTATGCAAAAGATTATTACAACAAATTTGTCCTCACCAAGGGATTAAAAGCAGCTAAGGAATCACTTGATTGGCTACAACAAAACTATGATCTGATAATAATAGAAGGAGCAGGATCTCCCGCAGAATTTAACTTGGAAAAATATGATATTGCAAACATGAGAATGGCCGAATATAGTCATGCACCTGTAATTCTTGTTGCTGATATAGACAAGGGTGGAAGCTTTGCAAGCATTGTAGGTACTCTAGAACTTTTAGAAAGTAAATATAGAAAATTAATCCAGGGTTTTGTAATCAACAAGTTTAGAGGCGACATGAATATTCTCCGCCCAAGCTTCAGAAAGTTGAGGCAAAAGACAGGCAAGCCAGTTCTAGGAACAATTCCACTCCTGAATTTTGATATTCCTGAAGAGGACTCGCTTCATGCAAACCCAAAACAAGTCAAGTGGAACAAAAAATATCTACAATCTTTAGATGTGGAAATAGAGAATTTAAGTCAGATTGTAAAAACTAGTTTGAACATGAAGGCAATAGGTGAACTGCTTTGATTCTAACACCAATCTTAGCTGTAATACTTGCCATAGTTATTGATTTTGCATTAGGTGATCCAAAAAACAAATTTCATCCTACTGTCTGGATTGGAACTCTCATTGGCAAGCTCGTACCGTTTACAAAAGGTCACTCTCCACAAACTGAAAGACTTGCAGGTGTGGTTATTACAATTTCAGTCACAGCCTTGGTCATTGTAATACTTTATTTTCTAAACCTTGGTATGAATTCTCTAAATTCATCTGATTTTAATTTAGATGAACTTGTTGTTACGATTTTTACCGTAGTAATTACAAGTGTTTTGCTTAAAACCACAATTGCAGTAAAAGGAATGGAAAATCACGCAAAGCTAATCATGAAAGCACTCTCACAAAATAATCTAGATGATGCAAGAGCAAAGCTTTCTTTGATAGTGAAGCGAAATACAAAAAATCTAGATAGGCAACATATCATTTCTGGAACTTTAGAAAGCATAAGCGAAAACACTGTAGATGGAATTACAGGACCAATTTTTTATTTTGCAATTTTTGGTTTACCTGGTGCATTTGTATACAGAACCATAAACACACTAGATTCCATGATAGGCTACAAGACAGACTTGTTTAGAAATGTAGGATGGTTTGGAGCAAATTGCGATAAAATACTCAACTATTTACCTGCAAGGATCACAAGTCTTGTAATGATACTTGCAGCAATGATTCTTAGAGCGGATTGGAAACGCTCACTTAAAATAATGAGACGAGATGCTTCAAAGACAGAAAGTCCAAACGCTGGCTATCCCATGGCTACCTTAGCAGGAGCGCTTGGAGCCAGATTTGAAAAAATAGACCACTATGTCTTAGGAGATGGAAACTTGGAGCTTACCGAAAATCATGTTAAATCAGCCATATCAATAATGAAGCTGACAACAGTTCTGTTTTGTGTTATTTTTGCAGTTCCAACAATGGTAATACTTTCGTATCTTGGGTGGTGGTTGAATGCTTAGGGGAATTGGTTCAGTTATTTCTTTTTTAACAATCATTCCTTCTACTAAAAATGTAGATCTTGATACTGTTGCAAAAAATATGTATCTGTTCCCTGTTGCAGGAGCTGTAATTGGCTTAATTGTTGGTGCAGCTGGATTTGGCCTTTCTTTATTTTTGGAACCCCTGATAGTAGGACTATTACTAACTGGCTCTCTTGTGATCATGACTGGAATTCATCACACTGATGCGCTTTGTGACTTTGCAGATGGCATGATGGTAAAAGGCACAAAGGAAAAAAAACTAAAAGTCATGCGTGATCCGGCAGTTGGATCTGCTGGAGTAATAACAATTGTGTTATATGCTGGAGGAATGATAATGGCACTTTCCATGATGAAGGGGTTTGCGCTCTTCCAAGCAATTTTGCTAAGTGAGCTACTTGCTAAATTTGTGATGGTGCTACAAGCAAACAGGGGTTCATCAGCGTGGCAAGGTCTAAGCTCGCCTTTCACACAAGCTATGAAAGACAAAAAGAAGCTTGGCGCAGCTGCTGCTATAACTATCATACCTATAGTTGCGATTGGCGGAATAACTGGCGTGATTGTACTAGCAGTAGGTATAGGATTATCATTTTTGCTTCTTGGCCTAGCAAACCGTAGTTTTGGGGGTATCTCAGGAGATGTCTTTGGGGCAACAAACGAGCTTACTCGGCTGTCGTCTCTACTAATTTTTGCATCAGTATGATAGGACTAGTTATGTGTGGAGGTAAGGGTACAAGAATGAAAGTACCTCAGGAAAAACTCCTTCTTACATACAAAAAGCCGGTTATACAACATGTTATATCTGCACTTCAAGAGTCGGGTTGTTTTTCCAAGATTGTAGCAGCTACAAGTCCTAATGCACCAAGAACATGGGAATTTCTAACAAACTTAGGAATACATACAATGGATACAGCAGGCAAGGGGTATGTCTACGACCTTAATCAGATTCTACACAACTTTGATGAGCCAGTGTTTGTAACATCTGGTGACATGCCTCTTTTAGATGCAGAGATAATAAAAAAGATTGTACAACTAGTTGACGCTAACAACATATGGACTACAATTCTTGTTAGCAAGGACTTTCTTGATTCATTACATCTAAAACCTGAATATTCAGTAATTTATGAAAAAAAACAATACTCCTATTCTGGGATATCAATAGTAAATCCAAGTAAGCTGTCAGGAATGTTGCCAGTAGATGAATCCTATGTTAAATTAGATGATAAAAGAATTGCACTAAATCTAAACACAAAAGAAGATTACGACTTACTCTGCACTACCTAGTATCTTCCCATTTATCTTTGCAACAGAACCTGTTGTTTCTGCAAGAAGATTTCCACATGACTTACAAGTAACGTTTGTAGCTACGTGGGAATAGACAACACTTTCTTCACCACACTCATTGCACTGTATTCTTTGAAATTTGCTATTTGGCTTGGGAATTAGAATTTGGGCTTTTTTCATTATGCTACCAACTCGAACTTTCTTAGTCTGATGCCTGGTTTATTAAATTTCTTTTTGCACTCTGGACATGTAAGGATCTGCGTGGCTTTCTTTGTAGTCTTTGCAGGCTTGGCAAGTTTTGGGAACTTTTGACCACCATAACCTTTCTTGTCCTCAGCGTGTCTTCTCTCACCTATGGCTGAGCCCCTCCTCTTTCCTGCCTTGTATACGGAGACTTTTTGTAGTGTATGTTTTTTACACTTGGGACAGTATCTTCTGATCTCCTTTGGCATGTTCATAAAAGAAAACCGTATCTGACCGTAATTTAAACATCGCTTTGAATCTATAATAGTATCAAAAGTCGAGTCTATTTGTGAGATCTAGTTCGCTTTCTACCATGATTTCATCATTGAACTCAGTAGCAATGGGAGAAAAGAAGGCTGATATTGTTTTAAAAAATTGTATGCTTGTTAATGTCTATTCAAGAGAGATAACACCACATACTGAGGTTGCTATCCTAAATGACAGGATTGCGTACGTAGGTGTCGACGCATCACATACTATTGGAGAAAAAACAGCGGTTATAGATTTAGAACAAAACTATGTCACACCTGGATTTGTAGATCCACACATCCATATAGATCAGTTTGTTTTGCCATCAGAGCTTGCAAAAAAGTCTCTTCTTTGTGGAACGACGTCTCTTTTTTCAGATCCAATTGATATGGTCAGTGTTTGTGGTTACAGAGGTTTTAGAGAATTTGTTAAACTAACAGAGACACTACCAATAAGATTTTTCCATCTTATCCCAGGAGGTTTGCCTGTTGATAGAAAGTTTAGTCATACAAGGACTATGAGTGCGACAGAAGAAAAAATGGCATTAAAGTTAGAAAATGTCCTAGGTCTTGGCGAAGTCTTTTCTTGGACAAAGGTCGTAACTCAAGACGCAAAAACAATGCAGACTTTGAAAAACATGATAGAAAATGACTGTGTCATAAACGGTCATACCGCAGGAGCTAGCGACAAAAAGCTAAATGCCTACATATCATCAGGAATCCTTTCTTGCCACGAACCAATCGATTTTGATCAGGTCATTGAGAGGCTTAGGCTTGGTATGTGGATAATGATGAGAGAGGGTTCTATTAGAAGAGATTTAGACAAAATAATACCAAACATTCTAGCGCATCGAACCTATATTGACAGGCTAATGTTTTGCTCAGATGGACTAAATCCAAAAGATCTGTTAGAGTTTGGTCATATTGATCATTGCATTAGAGAATCTGTCAAACTTGGACTAGACTACATAGATGCAATTACTATAGCAACAAAAAATTGCTATGATTATTACAACATGGGAAGGGACTATGGCGGAATTGCACCAGGCAAGATGGCTGACATTCTTGTCTTTGATGATCTTAGCAAACTGAAACCAAAGCGAGTCTTTGTTGGAGGAAAGCTTGTAGTATCACATGGAGATATAGTAACAAAGCTAAAAACTCCAAAGATTCCAAAATGGATGACAAAAACTGTCAAAGTTAAACGAAAGCTAACGGAAAAGGACTTTATCATTAAAAGCTCGTCTTCATCAGTACAAGTCCTTGTAATCAAGCTAGATACAGAAATAATAACAAAAAAGGAATACGAAGAACTTCAAACAAAAGACGGAAACGTAATTCCATCCATTGGCAAAGATACTTGGAAGGTAGCAGCCATTGACAGAACATTTGGTAGTGGCAAATCTGCAATTGGGTTCTTGAAAAATTTTGGTGCGGACATTGGCGCTTTTGGTTCTACCCAAAGTTTTCACGAAAATAACATGATAATCATAGGATCTAACGAAAACGACATGGCCTTTGCAGCAAACAAATTGATAGAAATGAAAGGTGGAATAATAGTAGTGAAAGACAAGAAAATAATAGCACAGCTCGCCTTGCCACTTGCTGGCTTGATATCAATCTTACCATTTGAGGAAGTGCTTTCAGAGTATTCAGAACTAAATTCGAAAATAGTTGATGCAGGTTGCAAGTTCAAAACTCCATATCTAATTCCACTCTTTCTTTCGTTTCTTGCCTTACCAGAAATAAGAATTCTATACAGTGGAGTTGTAGATG
>JBOGRG010000067.1:0-7201 GCA_050749365.1 Nitrosopumilaceae archaeon | reverse complement strand
ACTATTCTATACAGCATAGAACACTCCAAGGATTAAATATCCTACAAAGTACTCAAGCTCGTGACTGGACAAAAACTAGATGGAGTTGTAGTTGCAAATTCGGTAAAAGAAAGAATTCGAAAAGCAGTTGAGGAGTTGAAATCACAAGGCATTACGCCATGTCTTGCAACTGTACTTGTTGGTGAAAATCAAGCGTCTGCTACATATGTAACAAATAAACAAAAAGCATGCGTCGAAGTTGGAATAACAACCAAAGATCACAAGTTACCAGAATCATTTTCACAACAAGAAATGAACTCACTTATTGATTTACTAAATAATGATAACTCTGTACATGGAATTTTAATACAGCTACCCCTTCCAAAACAGCTAGACGAATTTTTAACCACCTCAAGGATTTCTCCAATAAAGGATGTGGATGGATTAACTCCATACAATGTTGGTCTTTTGTCAACAAGCAGAGCAGTTCTAAAGCCATGTACTCCTTCTGGAATAATGGAAATGCTTGATTACTACCGTATAGATTTAGCAGGAAAACATGCCGTAATTGTAAATAGAAGCAACCTTGTTGGAAGGCCCTTATACAGTCTCTTGCTTGAAAAAAATGCTACTGTAACCACATGCCACTCAAAAACAAAGAATCTCAAGGAATACTGCCAACATGCAGACATTGTAATTACGGCAATAGGCGACAGGAGCAAGTTCTTTCTTACTGCAGATATGATAAAAGATGGCGCCATAGTCATAGATGTTGGCATAAGCAGACAGAATGGCAAGCTTATTGGGGATGTAGATTATGATAATATAATAAAAAAGGCATCGTACGTTACACCTGTTCCAGGCGGAGTTGGTCCAATGACAGTTGCAATGCTTTTAAAAAATACTGTTACGGCAGCCTCAATCAGTAAAGGATTTGTCTCTAGTTGAAAAGGCAAGGTTGCGCAGGCAGCTTTTGGATGCGCGCGACTCATTGTCCCAAGATTTTATAGACATAACAAGTAAACAGATACAAGAGAATTTAAGAAAGGTAAATTTTTTTAGAAGTGCAAAAAGCGTTGGTTGTTATTACTCCATAGGAAGTGAGGTAAGGACACAAGACATACTGCATGAAATATTAAATTCAGGAAAGGAACTTTCTTTGCCAAAAGTTGTAAAACACGATATTGTCTTTAAAAAAATCATTGGCCTTTCAGATCTAGAAAAAGGAAACTTTTCTGTCATGGAACCAAAAGAAGACTGTGCCATAGTAAAAAATATTGATGTCATAATAGTTCCTGCAATAGCGCTCTCAAGAGAGGGATATCGTCTTGGTTATGGTTTTGGTTATTATGACAGATACCTTTCTGGCAAAAAATCAAAAACTATTGCCTTGACTTATTCAAAGCAGCTTGTCAAGTCGTTTCCTCATTCATCGCATGATGTTAGAATTGATTGTATTGTAACAGAAGATGAAGTCACTACGTCAAAGATACGATAGACCCTTTTTTCCAATATCTTTTCTATAGTATTTACTTTTCCAAGAGATTTTTTCAGCTCTTGCATATGCATTTGAAATTGCTGATTGTAATGTATCACCTAGAGCAGTAACTCCAAGCACTCTGCCACCGTTTGTTAATATTTTACCATTTTCATGCTTTGTTCCTGCATGAAACACGAATGAGTTTTTGTCTTGTATATCAAGACCTGCTATCTCTTCATTTTTGTTGTATGACTCAGGATAACCCTCTGATGCCAGCACTACACACACGGCGCTTTGTTTTTTCCATGAAATTGGAGGCAACTCTAAAAGTGTACCATCTATACTTGCATTGATGTAATCGTACAAATCAGAATCCATCCGCATCATAATAGGTTGGCATTCTGGATCACCCATTCTTGCATTAAATTCTAATACATACGGCTTGTCATCTTTTAGCATTATTCCTGCATACAAAAATCCTTTAAATGGAATGCCTTCTTTTTTCATCGAATCGATGGTTTTATTGATTATATCTTTTTGGATTTTTTCTGCCATAGAATCATCAATCACTAGAGTAGGTGAATAAGCACCCATGCCACCAGTGTTTGGACCTTTATCATTATCGTATATTCTCTTATGATCCTGGCTTGTAGCCATTGGAATAGCTTGCAAACCATCAGAGAGAGCAATGTATGATGCTTCGATGCCGTCAATTCTTTCTTCCAAAATTATCCTAGAGCCGGCACTCCCAAAGCTTTTCTCAACAAGCATCTTATTAATTGCTGATACTGCTCCGTTGGAATCATTACAAACTATCACCCCTTTCCCAGCTGCAAGTCCATCTGCTTTTACTACCAAGGGAAAATCAGCTGATTTTGCGTATTCTTTTGCTTTTTTTGCATCATCAAAAATTTCAAAGCGAGCAGTTAAGATATGATTTTGTTTCATGAAATTTTTTGCCCACACCTTACTTGACTCAAGTTGAGCAGCCAGTCTTATTGGTCCAAATATTCTCAAGCCTTTTTTAGTAAATTCATCTACCATACCAAGAGAAAGTGGCGCCTCTGGTCCCACTACAGTTAAACAATTATTCTCAGAAGCAAATTTTGCAAGCTTGTCAATCTCATCTATGGATACAGCGATGTTGTTTGAGGTGCCGCCATTTCCAGGTGCAAAGTATACCTTACCAACTTTTGGACTTTGGGACAGTTTCCATCCAAGTGCGTGCTCCCTCCCGCCAGAACCAATAACTAAAACATTAGTCAACAAATTGCCTTTCTTTTTCTTGTATATAATCCAAGTTTGATTTTAGAAATATTGATTAACGTTCTACTGTAATCTTCTTAGATGAGCCAGATAGATACACAAAAATCAGTCTATCTTTTTGTACATGGTAGAGTTGACCTAGAACCAATTGCAATCAATGCACTAGTTGCAAATGGTTTTGTCAAAGACAAGATCATATCTGCAAAATCAGATAAAGTTGGAAATGTCGGTGATTATATGGCTATGCTTTGGATGCCTCCTAATCCTGATCACATTAAAATCCAAAAGATAACCAAAGTGGAACAAGTAACGCCATCTGACATGACAGGATTATGGAAGGGCGTATCAAAAGAAGATCTTTTTCAGATAAAACTAAAGTAAATTCAAAGGTCAGAAACCAAAGCTGATATGAAGCTTGCAAATTCATCGTCTGAAAATCTAATAATCTCAACTTTGTTTTGTTGTTTGGCAAGTTTAACTGATTTAAGATGATAACACTCGCTTCCACCGTTTAGTGTATTAAAATAATAATCCTCACAGGAGCAAAACTCCAATTCTGGATCAAGCCAATGTTCGTTGTCTTTTCCTACAACTGTCCACACCTTGCGTTGGCTTGGTTCAAACCAGTGTAGCTTTACTCTATTTCCTGACACGACATCATCAAGGTTTTGTGTTTTTTTCACAAGGATTTAATTCAAAACTGGTTCGTATATCTTTTGATGACACAAACAAGAATCGTACAATCACACCCTGCCTTAATCCTAGAGGAAAAAAAGCGGTATCTTGTGATAGCCGATTTACACATAGGGTTTGAGAGCGCATTTGCGTCAAACGACATCTATCTAGAGTCAAGGTCAATAGTACAAGAAACACTTGACGAGCTTTCATTCATAATAGAATCTGAGAAACCAGACTCACTAATACTACTTGGCGACATAAAGGCAAGCATAGATTCAATATCAAAAGCTGAGTGGGAAGCAGTTCCTATTTTTTTTGAGATAGCAAAAAAAATTGAGACTATTGTGGTTCCTGGAAATCATGATGGCAATATTCAGAGGATCCTTCCAGATGGAATCACACTTGCAAGCTCCTCAGGAATTGTTATAGGAGATACTCTTTTGACTCATGGTCACACAATGCCTTCTGAAAACCTCTCTCAAGTAAACAAAATAGTGATGGGCCATGTCCATCCTGTATTTTTCAAGCAAGGATCAGTACTTGACGGCCAAAGAGTGTGGGTTTCTCTAAAATCTGATAAAAAGAAGCTATTTCCGTCAGCAAAAGGAGAACTTGAAATAATAATAATCCCAACCTTTAACAAATATTTTTATGCAAGTCACAAGAAATACAAAAAATCAATCTCGCCAATACTTGAACATCTTAAAGATTTTCAGTCAGCAAAGATCGTAACACTTGATGGTTCTATAATTGGAAATGAATCCGTGCTAGAAAGTGTAATCTAGCCAAAAGATTCGTATGGTTCTAACGGTTTTTTACTGGTTTCATTATGTCGTAACCATTCTAGTGTTTTTGCAAATGAGTCTGCAAGCTCTGTAGTTGTAAGCACTGGTATACCAAGCTCCACTGCCTTTCTTCGTATTTGGTATTCATCATAAAGCATGCCAACATATTTTTCCAGCGTAGCTGTGCTTGGAACATTTACTATAAAGTTTATCTTACGTTCATAAAGTAGGTCTGCAATGTTTGGTTTTCGTTGTGGCTCACTGATTTTGTATACAACATCAACATTACCTATTCTCTTATCGGATAGAAATTGTGCTGTATGTTCTGTTGCAAGGATCTTATAACTAAGGTTTTTTAGCATCAAGGCAGTCTGCAAAAGCTTTTCTTTGTTTTCAGCTCCACCTGCAGTAATAAGTGCAACACCCTCTTTTGGCAACGAATATCCTACAGATATCAATCCTTTTGAGAGTGCGTCATAGAAGCTGTCTCCAAAACATGCAGCCTCTCCTGTAGACTGCATCTCAACTCCCAATATTATATCCGCACCTTCAAGCTGCATAAACGAAAACTGTGGAACTTTTATGCCGTATGAGTGAGTCTTTCGCCACCTGTCCTTTGGTATTTTTGGTAATGACTTGCCAAGAACTGCGCGTGCTGCAAGGCTGATAAGGTTCATTCTCACAAATTTTGAGACAAACGGCATGGAACGTGACGCGCGTATGTTTAATTCAATTACGTATACTTGATCCGAATTAATCAGAAATTGTAAATTAAATGGGCCCTTTATAGAAAAAGCAGTCGCAATCTTTGTTGTATAGTCTGTGATAGTTTCAATGATTTTGTTGCTAAGCCTCCATGGAGGAATACACATCATAGAGTCACCAGAATGCACTCCTGCACTTTCAATGTGTTCAATTATAGCCCCAATAACTACATGTTTTCCATCACATACACCGTCTACTTCGACTTCAAGTGAATTTAACATGAATTTTGTAATCACTACGGGATGATCAGGAGAGACACGTGCAGCTTCTTGTAGGTATTTTTTTAGTTGGTCTTGTGACCATACTACTTTCATTGCGGCACCGCTTAGAACGTATGATGGCCTGACGAGCACAGGATATACTACCTTGTTTGCAAATTTCTTTGCATCAGCTAGACTTGAGAATGCCTGCCATGGAGGCTGTAGTATGTGTAATTCGTCTATAACTTTGCTGAATTTTGAACGATTTTCTGCCCTGTCGATGTCTTCAAATGAAGTGCCAATTATGTTGATTCCATTTTTTGCAAGTTTTGGGGTCAAATTGTTAGCAGTCTGTCCCCCAACTGCTGTAACTATCCCCCTTGGCTTTTCAAAATCAGCAATGTCCAATATCCTCTCAAGTGTTAGTTCCTCAAAGTATAGCCTATCGCATATGTCATAGTCTGTAGATACTGTTTCTGGATTACAATTGATGACAGAGACTTCTTTTACGCCGTGTTCCTGTAATCCCCATACCATGTTTACAGTTCCCCAATCAAACTCGACGCTGCTTCCTATTCTATATGGACCTGCGCCAAGTACAGCAATTCTTTCATGGTTTGAGTCTACTTCAAAGTCGTTTGTGGTTCCTCCGTATGTCAAATACAGATAGTTTGTCTTTGCTGGCCACTCGGCAGCAAGCGTGTCTATCTGTTTTACGGCGGGGATTATTCCTGCCTCTTTACGGATCTTGCGAATCTCAAGATCATCTTTTTCTACGATTCGTCCAATCTGTTTGTCTGAAAAGCCAAGCCTTTTAGATTCTCGTAACAATTCCTTGGCAAGTTTTGACTCCTTGAGCTTTTTTTCTATCTCCACAATGTTTCGTATTTTTTCAATAAACCACGGATCTATTGCAGAAAGTTTGTAGATTTGTTCAACTGACATTCCTTGCCGTAGTGCAGCCGCTACATAGTATAGAATATAGTCGTCAGCGTTTTGCAGCCTGTTTTCAATCTCTTCTATGTCGTATGTCTTGCTATCGTTTCGGTTTGCAACAAGACCATCGTTTCCAATCTCAAGCATCCTGATTGATTTTTGCAACGATTCCTCAAAGCATCTTCCTATTGCCATTACCTCCCCAACAGATTTCATTGTAGGTCCAAGGGTACGGTTTGCAAGCTCAAACTTGCTAAAATCCCACCTAGGATGTTTACAGACAATATAATCAAGCGATGGTTCAAAGCATGCTGTTGTTGTTTTTGTGATATGATTTACTAGCTCTGGTAGCGAGTGTCCCATCGTAATCTTTGCTGCCATGTAAGCAATTGGATATCCGGTAGCTTTGCTTGCAAGTGCTGATGAACGTGATAGCCTTGGGTTCATCTCAATTGCTACATATTTATCAGATTCCGGATCAAGTGCAAATTGGATGTTGCATTCGCCAACTATGCCAACATGTTTTGTTGCACGTAATGCGGCTGACCTTAACATGTGGTACTCTGCGTTGTCAAGTGTTTGTGATGGAGCTACAACGATATTATCGCCAGTATGCACTTTCATGGAAAGCACGTTTTCCATATTGCATACTATGACATTGTTACCAGCATAGTCGCGCATGACCTCATATTCTATTTGCTTCCAATGTCCTACGTATTCTTCAATCAAGACCTGGCCAACAAGACTGGCATTAAGACCACGACTAACAATTTCATAAAGCTCAATCTCATTGTGTGCCACTCCGCCTCCCTTTCCTCCCAAGGTATATGCTACACGTATGATGACAGGATACCCAAGTTCGTTTGCTACTTGCTTTGCCTCCTCAAAGTTGTAGACAGTCTTGCTTTTGAGTACTGGAATGCCGCATTGTATCATAGAATCCTTGAAAAGCTGCCTGTCCTCTGTAGCTTGGATTCCTGAAATGGGTGTCCCAAGAACCTTTACACCATATTTTTTTAGAATGCCAAATTCCTCAAGTTTTACGCCGCAGTTAAGTGCAGTCTGCCCACCAAATCCAAGCATAAGGCCGTCTGGTCGTTCTGATTCTATTA
>JBOGRG010000066.1:0-2904 GCA_050749365.1 Nitrosopumilaceae archaeon | reverse complement strand
TTACAGGCTTGTTCATTGTAAACATAATCCACCTCATCAACCGACAGGTAACACAAAGAAATCAACCGATAACGAAACAGAGCCATTGTTTCTTACAATAGAAAATCATGAGACCATCAGCAATTCTTTCATGCCAAATTATATACCTCTTTGTTATCAGCTTGATTTAGTCAATGTTTATTATAAATTTCAAAAACTACGCAGAGATATCAGGCTCAAAAGCATCAGAGCTAGCAAGTATAGCAGAAAAGATTTCAAAAAAATACAAAATCAAAATTGCGGTTTGTCCTCCACCCCATCTTCTATCTGAGATAACGAGGTACTCTACACTAGTTCTAGCTCAGCATCTTGATACTGTGGATACAGGTAGTACTACGGGATTCATTGTTCCTGAAATTGTAAAAAAATCCCACGTCAAAGGTTCACTGATAAATCACAGTGAGCACAGAATTTCAGAAAAACAGATTAAGAATTTAGTTTTAAGACTCAAAAAGCTTGGCATGTTATCAGTGGTCTGTGTCAAAAATGTAAATGAGGCAACAAAGTATGCAAAACTAAATCCAGACTATATCGCAATAGAACCACCTGAGCTAATAGGAACTGGAAAGGCTGTATCAAAAGAAAAACCCCATGTTATCACAAAATCAGTAATTGCAGTCAAGCAAGCAAAAAATTCTACTAAGCTACTTTGTGGTGCAGGCATAGTGTCAGGCGAGGACGTTGCAAAAGCAATGCAGCTGGGTGCAAGGGGAATTTTAGTAGCAAGTGGCATAGTGAAAGCAAAAAACTGGAATAATATAATAGAAGAGTTTGCTGGCGCAATTTCAAAAAACCAGAAAGGTTGATAACCCAATCGTAATAATGGGCGTAATATGAAATCGATTTATTTTTTTGATGAAGGAGACGGCAAAAACAAAAAATTGCTTGGGGGAAAAGGTGCAGGCCTCTGCGAGATGACACGGCTTGGACTTCCTGTGCCACCTGGCTTTACAATTACTACCGAGGTCTGCAACAAGTATTATCAAAATAACAAAAAATTACCAAATAATCTTATGAACGAAGTTAAAAGAAATATTACAAAAATAGAAAAAACAACTGCCAAAAAATTTGGTTCTACTGAAAACCCACTTTTAGTCTCAGTCAGATCTGGAGCTGCGATATCTATGCCTGGAATGATGGACACTATCTTGAATCTTGGATTAAACGACTACACTGTCATTGGTCTTGCAAAAAAAAGTGGCAACGAAAGGTTTGCGTGGGATTCATATCGTAGGTTCATACAACTTTTTGGCAAAGTCGTTTTTGGTATAGACGATAAAAGGTTTAACGAGGTTTTAGAAAAAGCAAAACACACACAAAACGTTAAGCTTGACAGCGAGCTTGATGTACAGTCTTTGAAAAAAGTTGTATCAGAATACAAACAGATATGCGAAAGTCACATCGGAAAACCCTTTCCTTCAGATCCATACAAGCAATTAGAGCTAGCCATAGAAGCGGTCTTTAGAAGCTGGATGGGTGAGAGAGCAGTAGTATATAGAGAAAAATACAAAATTACAAAGGATATTGCAAATGGAACTGCAGTAAATGTAGTTACCATGGCATTTGGCAACATGGGAAATGATAGTGCAACAGGAGTTGTGTTTACACGAAATCCTAGTGATGGAACAAAAAAAATCTTCGGTGAGTATCTTGTTAATGCGCAGGGGGAGGACGTAGTAGCGGGAATCAGGACCCCCCAGCCAATCGACAATTTGGCAAAAGAGCTTCCAGACACTTATTCACAACTTGTAAAGACATGCGGGAAATTAGAAAAGCACTACAAAGAACCGCAAGACATGGAGTTTACTGTAGAAAAAGGAAAATTCTACATGCTGCAGACTCGTTCTGCAAAAATGAATGGGCTTGCGATGATACTAACGTCAGTTGACATGGTAAAAGAAAAGTTGATCTCAAAAGAAAGAGCGCTTCTTAGATTGCAGCCAGAACAATTAGAGCAGCTGTTGCACAAAACAATAGATATTCAAGCAACAAAAAATCATTCTCCGCTTGTAAAGGGGATTGCTGCCTCTCCTGGTGCAGCAACAGGAGTGGTAGTTTTTGATGTAAAAAAAGCAGTCAGGATGGGAGACGATGGAGTTAAAGTGATACTTGTAAGAGAAGAAACAAAACCAGAGGATGTGCCAGCATTTTTTGCTTCAGTAGGCATTCTTACAAGCAGAGGTGGAAAAACGTCACATGCAGCAGTGGTTGCACGCGGGATGGGAAAACCATGCATTGTTGGATGCTCTGACATGAAGATAGATTATTCTACAAAAAAATTCCATGTAGACAGCAAAACTGTCTTTGAGGGCGAGGTAATTACAATAGACGGTAGCAATGGGAGTGTCTTTTTAGGCGAGATCCCAACGGTAGAGCCAGAGATAACTAGTGAGTTTAGAACCATTCTTAGTTGGGCAGAACAAGTCAAGAGACTTGGTATAAGGGCAAATGCAGACACGCCGGAAGCCGTAAAGCTTGCAAGAAGCTATGGCGCAAAAGGGATCGGTCTTTGTAGAACGGAGAGAATGTTCAATGAACGTGATAGATTGGGTCTCTTTGTAGAAATGATAATGACACGCACCGTAGAAGAAAGAAAGAAAGTCCTAGAAAAATTGATGGTCTTACAGAAAAGCGATTTTAAAGAAATACTAAAGGTGATGGAAGGATATCAGGTGACAATAAGATTGCTTGATCCACCCTTACATGAATTTCTACCAAACATTGAAGAATTACTTAACAGATTGTACACACTAGAGAAACAAAATTCTCCAGATGAGCTTACAGACACCAAAAAGATACTAGAACGTGCAAGAGAATTATCTGAAATCAATCCCATGATGGGGCATAGAGGAGTAAGAGTGGGCA
>JBOGRG010000065.1:0-2849 GCA_050749365.1 Nitrosopumilaceae archaeon | reverse complement strand
GCTTACAAGTATAATCCCTGAGATTGTCATTAATAAGAGAATGCCAAGTTTCATCATCAGATAATAGTTAAAAGTTGTATATAATTAATGGGCTAAATAGTTTAGACCGGCTACGCAATTCCGGGCTGCTTGTCTTTTCGCATCAAGCTGTCCATGTAGTTCATTTGTTGTTCCATGAATTTTTTTCTTTTTTCTTCTTCGTCTAATTCTTTCATGTCAAATGGTGTAATTTTTAGCAGTTCTATGAGTTTAGAAAGAATCATTTGTGCTGTTTTTGGCTGTATAACATTTGGGTTGTCTATTTCGCCAAGGATACAAACGCTGTCAAGATTTTTTTCTTGTGCAATGCCAAGGATCAAACCATTAAAACCTGTTATCTGACCTTTACCATCAAGAAGAGTTATTTTTTGATTTTTTAAGAGAGTGAGAAGTGTGGTTGATGTTGTTGCCCCAAAAATTTTAGGCTCTGTAGGATTTGGTTGCCGTAGTGCTGCACCGATAGAGAAAAGAGTCTTAACTTTTAGTTTTTTAGCCATTTCAATTACTTCATAACATATCTCATACAACCTTCTTGGATCTGAGGGATTAAATTCTCCAGAAAAAATCACCAAGTTTTCCTTTTGTGAATAATGGAATTTGTAACTTGATTGAGTGTATTTTATCAGACCGCCATCATAAGATACTGCAGGTGGCCAGAAGGCATAAAGCTCGGCAAAGAGTTTTGCTTTTAATTTTTTTACAAGAAAATCCATTCCTATACCTGCTACATTTCCCATATCGGGAAGGGCAGCAACCATGTTTGGGTGTTTTAGTTTTGGCAGCTCATGCATTTTTAGACCAAGCATTGGTGTGTGATATTTTATCTCAAAATAAAAATGAATCTAAGGTTGAGATAAATTAAGATCTGCCCCAAACTGTTGTATCATTACAAACTCGATATATCCGCCAGTGAGTAAAAGTGCGATAACTATTCCTACCTCAATTGCAGTTGGACGTAGTTGAGTGTTTATTGGGTTTTTTTTAATTATACTATGTATGAGAAGAAAACTCCTTGATGTTGCTATTGAATACGCCGTAAGCTCCATCAAACCAAAAGGCGAGATAAAGAGAACGCTAAGGGGCGGTATTTGTGAAAGGATTGGGTTTGTTGTTTCAAGTGCGCTATATGCAAAGCCTGTAGACCATGCAGTAAATGCCCCCCATGCAATTCCAAATCCTGGAATAAACATTGGTAAGGCAATAGCTGTGTTATGTGTAAATATTCCAAAACCATCAATGTTCTCTATCTCTTTTTGAAATTCTAAAAGAAATTCCATTGCGTCTTCATTAGATATGGGAGTTTCGGCTCCAATAGAATAAGCTGTAGAAAATATGGCTGTAAAGATTAGAAAAACTATGGGTCTTTTTTTTCGCATCATGTATTTGTTTTAAAAAAACTCTATTTGAGGGTTGGTTTGAGCGAGCAGATTTAATTAAAGGCTTTTTTATTTGAGTTTGATGAACAGTGACGCATCAGTTGCTCTGAATTATGCACTAAGTAGAGGATTCCAGATTCACCCAGATGCATTTAAAATTCTTGAAAAAATCGATTCTAAGGAACTTGAAAGAATAATCAAACAGATTGTAAGAGAAAAAGCAAAACAAAATTTGTTTTTGATAAGCCAAAGTGATTTGAAAGTATTTGTTGATTCGCAAATTGATGAGAGTGTGGAGGACAAACATGTGATTTTATCAGACCCGACAAACAAAATCACATCAGCTGAAGGTATTGAGGGCTTTGGTACTCTTTTTGCAAATCGATATTCAAAATTATTGAAGATAATCTTACAGAGATCACAAGCAAAAAAACTAACTATGATAGGAACAATAAAAGCGGGCAAACCAAAGGATGAAGTCTTTGTAGGCGGACTTTTAATGGATCGTAAAATAGACAGAGATGTTACAAGACTTACGATTGATGATCCAAGTGGTTCGCTTGAAGCATTGGTTTTTAATAAAGACCTGCAAAACATTGCAAATTCGCTCTTAATAGACCAGTTTGTGATGTTGTGTGTTACTACTGGGAAAAATGGGGGTTTTATAACAAAAGACATTGTTGTACCAGACATTCCAGATCATGTAACAAACCACTCAAAAACAGAAACTTACGCTGTTTTGATCTCAGATTTGCATGTAGGTAGTAGCTATTTCATGGAAAAAGAGTTTGCAGATTTTGTTTCATGGCTTTCAAGCCCAGATCCTGTTGCAAAAAAAGTACGGTTTGTCTTGATTTGCGGGGACGTAATAGATGGTGTTGGGATTTATCCAAATCAAGACAAGGAATTAGTTTTAATGGATGTTGATCAGCAGATGTCAAAGGCTGCTCAACTACTTGAAAAAATTCCAAAACACATCAAGGTGTTTATAATTTCTGGAAATCATGATCCCGGTCGAAGAGCACTACCACAGCCTGCTATACCTGAAAAACACAATTCTGATTTATGGAATAGAGAAAATTTTTTCATGCTTGGCAACCCATCGATGATTGAATTAAACGGCGTCAAGGTTCTGATGTTTCATGGACAAAGCTTGGATGATGTTGTTGGAACTACCCCCGGTCTTAGCTATTCACAACCAGCAAAGGCAATGCGCGTCCTGTTAAAGGCAAGGCATCTAAGTCCGATCTATGGAAAACGAACGCCTATTGCGCCAGAGCTTGAGGATATGATGGTTATTGATGTAGTTCCAGATATTTTCCATGCTGGACATATCCATGTGGTAGATTTGGATATGTATAAGGGAACTCTAATAGTAAATTCTGGTGCCTGGCAGACTCAAACATCATACCAGACAAGTGTTGGGATTACACC
>JBOGRG010000064.1:0-11719 GCA_050749365.1 Nitrosopumilaceae archaeon | reverse complement strand
TTCCATTCATTAAACGTTGTTCTTGATTTTTTTACCGCATCAAGAATCTTTTCTTTATCCATAATGTCATATTCAGCAATGATTTCTTCTGTGGTAGGATTGACCGTCTTTACTTTCATAAATCATTGGTAGATTAATCGTCTATATACTGTTTTAATTCTTGAGATGTTTGAAAATAATCAATACTTTAAATGTGTTCTAGTGGAATTTTATTAGAATGAAATCAACAGCTAAAAACCAAAAACAGGAATATGAAACTGTTCTTGTATTACAAGGTGGAGGCTCGTTAGGAGCATACGAATGTGGAGTATACAAAACGTTACATAAACACAAAATAAAATTTGACATAGTTGCTGGAACTTCGATTGGAGGCATTAACGCAGCAATCATAGCTGGTAGCAAAAATGATGAACCAGCTAAAGATTTAGAAGATTTTTGGCTAACTTTGGCAGAAACTGTCACACCGTCTTTTTTAACTGATCAAGTGAGGGCGTTTTCATCATCAATGTATTCTGCAATGTGGGGAAATTCAAAAGTCTTTCAACCAATTTGGTTCACACCAAACGCATTTAATTTTCTATACAATTATCCTTACCTTTATGATATCACACCATTAAAAAATACCCTAAAAGAATATGTTGATTTTACTAAGCTAAAAAATCCAGACAGACCTAGGCTAATTGTAACGTCTACAGATATTCAGAGTGGGAAATCCTCAGTATTTGATAGCAAACGTGACGAGATTACTGCAGAACATGTTCTTGCAAGTGCTGGCTACCCTTTCTATGGAATATCGTGGACAAAAATAGATGACAGATATCTATGGGATGGAACTTTGCTAAGTAACACTCCACTAACTGAGGTGATAGACGCATCACCAAAATTTGATAAAAGAGTCTTCATGGTCAATCTGTTTCCTCACAACCAAGAAGAGATTCCAAAAAATATGATTGAGACATGGCACAGGGCCAGAGATATAATGCATACAGACAAGACAGATCACACAGTCAGAATGTCCAAAGCCATCTCAAGTTATTTAGAAATGTTAAAGGAAATGCATGATATCATAATGGAAAACTTTGATGCCGAAAAGCTTGATGAAAAGAGTAAAGAAAGATTCAAGAAGATAGAGCCAAAATATCACAAATTTGCTGTTGAACGTGGTGCTGTAATAAAAGAAATAATTCGTATAGAACGACAAGAAGACATGCATTTTCTTTTTGAGGATGCAGATTTCTCAAGTGCCACAATAAAACAACTGATACAAAATGGAGAAAAAGACGCAGAGAATGCACTTGCAAAGAATGTAAAGATATGATTAGGGAATTGACTAAAATCTCAGATGATACACAAACACATGAATATTCTAAAAAATTTTTACGGCACATAACATACAATCATGATGAGATAGTGCAAGCCATAGTCAAAGATTTCCCAAAAGAAATAAAAAAAGAAGACTTTTCTTGGTTTAGATAATTATAATATCTTTGATAACTCAATTCTTATTTTTTGTTTTATAGCAATCTTCACAAATCCAAATTTGTTTACCACTTTGGTTTGAATCTTTCATGACAAGATCCCTGTGTAATTTGCAGAGTGGACACAGTCCAAAGCTCACAAACTCTTAGGGAATTCTTTGTTTGTATAGTTTCTCATCTTTCTATGGCACTAACATGAAACATAGGTGGAACTGGGTCACTTTTGATTTAGAAAATTAATAAGATATTGGTTGAATTCGGTAGTGTTTTCAAGATTACTCATGTGTGCTGCATCCTTAACAACATGAAATTCAGAATTTGGAATCTTTTCGTGCATTAACTGTGATAATGTTAAAGGAGTAACATTATCATTTTCTCCAACCAAGATCAAAGTAGGAATTGTTATCTTAGAAAGAGAATTCGTTGTGTCTGTTCTTCCTGCCAGTGCAAGTAAAGTACCACAGATACCGATGGTCGAATTTGATAAAATCATATTTTTGATAATTTCAACAGCTGAAATCTTGGCGGAAAGGCTTTTGGGAGAAAAAATTGCTTTCACAAATCCCTCGACAAAAACCTGTACTCCATTATTTTTTATCGTTTTAATAGATGATGCTCGTTTTAATTTCGCTTCATTTGAATCGGCTAATGAGGATGTGTCACACAGAACCAGAGCTTTGAATCTTTCTGGATTTCTTTCAACTGCCCTCAGGGCAATATATCCCCCCATGGATAGACCACAAACAATTGTTTTTTCTATTCTAAGATGATCTAGTAGTCCTATAAGATCATCAACAAATAATTCTAGAGTGTATTGTCCATCTCCAACTTCACTTTTTCCGTGACCGCGTATATCATATGCGATAACACGATGATTCTTTTTCAATAATTCAATTTGCTGTTTCCACATTTCATGGCTGAATGGAAATCCATGAATCAGAGTTATTGTGTTTGTAGACTTGTCATCACCAGTGTCAGCGTAGTAAAGTTTTGTTCCATTAACAAGAACTTTATCAATCAACTTTTTTCATTCCATTTTCTTGGTTCAAATTTTTTGCAATAAAATGCGATATTACTTGGGGTTTATCCCCAATATGAAAAGCCCGAACTCGTTCTTCAATATCTTTATCTGGGACGGTCACTCGTTCGTGCTGACGCATGTGTTCTACCCACGATTCTGAAATTCCAATTTCTATGTAGTGGCTTGCGTCAGCTGGATCATGATATAAATCCCAACTAATTGCTCCATCACGCAGACGTATATTTTGTAGTTCTTTCATTGCGGCTACAAATTCATTCGCTTTGTTTGGATCAATTTTGTAATCAACAGTAATCAGTACCGGTCCATCATCTGGTGCTGGTTCAATTACTATCTGAGGTACAGGCCAGTGCATTGAAGGTGTCATATCAATTTCTTTACTTGCAGGCAAAGGAAAGCGTATCATTGTAACAAGACCTACGATTAGTCCAATGGCAGCAAACAAAAATGTGGTAGGAATTCCAACAATCTCCCCAACACTACCCCACAGTACACTTCCCACTGCCATGCTACCTTGTAGTGTTAGCACATGAACTGACAATACTCTTGTACCAACCCATTTTGGTGAAGATTTGTAGGATGAGAAATTTAAACTCGACATTATGGTGATTTGCGCTATTCCGCTTCCAACCATAGCTAAACAAAGAAGAACAAAATCACGCTGGTAGGATAAAACGATCATTGTAAATGCAAATAAGAAAATGGCACAGGCAAATCGCCTTTCTATAGACCAACTTTTTGGTAATTTTGGCAGAATTAGAAAACCACCAATTATTGCACCTAGGCCAACTGAACCAACTAGAAATCCAAAACCTGTAGAATCAAGTCCTAATGTCTGTCGTGATAACAGCGGTAAAAGTGCCATTAATGCACTACTAGGAATTGCAAATGCAATGTCGCGAACAAATAATGCGTGTACCAGTGGCGAATGACGAATGTAACGCAGTCCAGTACGTATAGCCGCTATTACATGTTCAGGCGGTAACACACCATGCTGTTGATTTCTCTTCCATGTGTGAAGAAATATTATCATACCTACAAACGATGCTGCGTTTATGCCAAATGCAGCCCATGAGCCTGATGAAGCTACTACAAAACCTCCTAAAGTTGGGCCAACAGCGAGTCCGATGTTAATTGCAACACCGCTCAAAGTAATTGTATGTCGAGCTTCCGATTTTTGTACTAGACCAAGGAAGACTCCCAAGGTGGATGGCATGCTTGTAGCAGCACCCATGCCAAGTAAGAAAGTAAATATCAATAGTATTGAAGGAGTAGTAATTCCTGTTATAGTAAGTCCAGCAAGTATTGCAGCTACTACAAGCATGAAGTATTGTGTCACAAGAAGAAGTTTGCGACGATCAAATATCTCTGCAAATGCTCCTGCAGGCAAGGCAAGTAAGAAAATGGATAAACTAGTTGCGGTTGATAAAAGTGCAACCATGATAGGAGATGGAGCAAGCGAAGTCATCAACCACGCAGCACCAACATTATGCAACGATGTTCCTATGTTTGATGCAACAGCTGCAATCCACAAGAATCGAAATAATTTGTGATGAAGAGGGCCTGGTGCAGAAATATCCTTTTGGTCAGTCATGGCTTGTCATTATCATTAGATCTATTTCAAGTCACAACTCAAAATGAAAAATGTTCATCACAACATGAACACAATAAAGGAGCAGCATTGGTTTTATTGGAAGTTTTTTGCACCACCTTTGCATACAAAACATGACTTGAATTATTATATCCACCAAATTTTGCAACAGGTGACCAAGAAGGAGTAATAGGCAACTGAGAAGGAGCAATATTTTTGAAGACACCTGTTCCGTATACAATCTTGCCACCAACTATGGTAAGAACCGATTCAATGTGTTTGATTTCTTCTTCTGGGATAGTAAAGTAATCTGATGAGAGAATAACCAGATCAGCAAATTTTCCAATCTCAATTGATCCTTTCTTTTTTTCTTCATTTGAAAACCATGCACTACCAACAGTATAGAGCCTCAATGCTTCCATTCTGCTCACACGATTACTTTCTGGATATAATCTAGTTCCACCTACAGTCTTACCTGTAACTAGCCAGTAAAGAGAGATCCAAGGATTGTAGGTTGAAACTCTAGTGGCATCAGTTCCTGCTCCAACGGGAATCCCAGCTTCTATCATCTTTGTTATTGGTGGTGAGTTTTTTGCAGCTTCCTCACCGTAACGAGCTATGAAAGATTCTCCTTGAAATGCCATCCTGTCTTGTATTGCAATGCCACCACCAAGCTTGCGAACTCTGTCAATATCTGAAGCGTAGATCATTTCAGCATGATCAAAGAACCAACGCAAACCGTTGAAAGGAATTTCGTTATTGATCTCTTCAAAAACATTAAGAAAACGTGTGATTGATTCTCCATAGGTTGCATGAAGACGAAATGGCCATCTGTTTTTCACTAACAGTGTTACTACTTCTTTGAGCTCGGACTCCATTATTTTGACAAGTTCTGGTCGTGGTTCTGGAAAATTTTCAAAATCAGCTGCAGAAAACACAAGCATCTCTCCAGCTCCATTCATACGATAGAAATCATCACCGTCACCAGGTTTCACCATTTTAATCCAGTTTGTAAAATCTTCTAATTCCTTTTTTGGCCTTTGTGGGAATAGATTGTAGGAAATTCTTACAGTTAACAAGCCTTGCTTTGCTAAATCATTAATTATCGTATAGTTATCTGGAAAGTTTTGAAAGCCGCCCCCAGCATCAATTGCACTGGTTACGCCAAATCGATTTAACTCATACATGAACTGACGAGTTGAGTTTACTTGGTCTTGGTATGCAAGTTTTGGTCCCTTATCAAGTGTTGAATAAAGAATCAAAGCATTTGGTTTTGCAGTAAGCACTCCAGTTGGATTGCCTGAACTGTCACGTTGAATTTCACTTGCTGGAAAAGTTGGCTCATCCTTTGAATATCCTGCAGCTCTTAGTGCAGATTTGTTAAGTAGTGCACAGTGATAAAGATGCAAAATAAAGATTGGTGTTTTTTCACTTATCTTATTCAATTCGTCAACAGTTGGCACACGTTTTTCAGCAAATTGAAATTCTGACCAACCGCCTACTACACGCACCCATTTCAGGTGAGGAGTACGTGGTACTTGTTCTCTAACTCGCCTAAGGGCTTCATCAAGTGATGGTATGCCATCCCATCGTAATTCCATGTTGTAATTGAGGCCACCGCGTATAATGTGAAGGTGTGAATCATTAAGGCCTGGAATAACTGTGCGCCCGCCTACGTCAACCACTTCGGTTTTATCACCTTGATAATCCAGAATTTCTTTATCGGTTCCAGTAGCAATAAAAAGTCCGTTTTTTATGGCTACAGCAGAAACAAAAGATCGTGATTCATCTTGTCTGGCAATATGCCCATTAATAATAATTAGATCAACTGTTTCATTGTTTGTATTTTGTTGATTTGTTTTATTCATGTTCTAAACCTCTTGATTATCTCATTCCAAGAAATCAAAAATGAGGGCTGGAGATATTTTGATTTCACAAAATCAACTCCAGTTTAGCTAACTGTTCTCGCTGGCATGTTCGCCAAGCATAGCTTTTGCATACTCTATTCCTAAACCATATGAGCCAGCATCTTCTCTTGCGAGAGAAGTGACAGCATCATATGTCTCAACACGTGCCCAATCACGTTGCAATTCCAACAGAAATTGTAACCATGTTATTGGTACAGCACCTGCTTGGATCACACGTTGCATTGCCATGTCGTGAGCAACTTGGCTTGTTCCTCCACAAGCGTCTGCTACAACATAAACTTCGTATCCAGATTCTAGTGCTTGGATTGTAGGACATACTATACAGACCTCTGTCCAAAGCCCTGCAAACACAATTTTTTTGCGTCCAGTCTTTTTTATTGCATCAATTACCCTTTGATCCTCCCAGCAATTCATTGTTGTACGGTCAATCAGTTCCTTATCAGGAAAGACTTTTTTTATTTGGGGGAAAAAAGGACCTGCAAAACTCTTCTCCGCAACTGTTGTCAGAATGGTTGGTACGTTGAAAATCTTTGCAGATTTTGCAAGACCAGCGGCATTATTGATTAGAGTTTGTCCATCGATCGATCTTACCGCAAATGCCATTTGCGGTTGAAAGTCAATCATGACAAGAACACAGTTTTTTGGATCTAGTAAGCTGTGAATTCGGTTGTCTACGTTTACCATTCCAATAGGTACATCGTTATCATATTTAACAATGGAAGTTTTTCCAAAACTACTTAGTAAGATTTAGCAAACCTGATAGACTGATTTGAAATTATTTTTATAGGTAGTCATTTACTACTTAGTGTGGATACCGAAGTAGTAAGCACTTCTAAAAAACTAAATGAATCTGTTCAGTGCGAAGTCTCTGGCATCTGGCACGTATTAGGAAAGGCATGGGCTTTGGTGATTTTAAAAAATATGAGCATAAAAGAACCAATACGATTTAATGATTTGAGGCGGCTATTGCCTGATATAAGCAATACTGTACTATCTGATAGATTGAAGGATCTGGAAAGGGAAGGTTTGATATTAAAAAAAATATATGCCGAGATACCACTCCGAGTGGAATACAGCTTAACAAGACCAGCAAAGGAGCTTGAGAATATCTTAGACGAACTAGGGAAATGGATTGACAAATGGAAACCTATTGCAACGAAAGCTAGAAAATAATTAAAAAAAGAAAGTTAGTTATTGATGGCATATTTTTCTGGCAAATCAACGAGAATTAATTCAGTTGGTTTCTCTGCCTTGATTGTCAGATTATTTTCTTTCTCTATCGTTGCTGCATCTCTTGTTTGCATCATGTTATTATTGAGATTTACCTCTCCGTCTATCACAAACAGGTATGCTTTTCGTCCAGTACTCAATTTGTGTTCCATCTGACCTCCTGTAGTTAGTGTTGACAGATAGAATGTTGCATCTTGATGTATGCGTAGTGCACTTACATCCTTGATATTTTCAGATGTAATTACTGGTACCAGTTTGTTTATTCTTTCTTCTTTTGGAAACTTTTTCTGTTCCCATGATGGTTGTAGTCCTTTTTTATTTGCAAATATCCACATTTGCAACAGTCTCAGTGGTTTTTCGTGAGAATGGTTGAATTCAGAGTGCATTATTCCAGAACCAGCAGTCATTCTTTGAACTTCGCCAAGATAAATTACTCCGTGGTTACCCTGATTATCTTTATGCTCCAGTTCGCCTTCTATGAGATATGTTATGATTTCCATATCTCTGTGTTGATGAAAATCAAACCCTGTTCCAGGTTGTATAATATCATCGTTGAAGACACGAAGAGGTCCAAAATTCATCTTGTCAGGGTTGTAATAGTCTGCAAACGAGAAATGGTGATAGGTAGTAAGCCAGTCCATCTCGTTCTTGTAGTGCTCATTTGCTTTGATTGTTTTTATCATGTATCTATAATACATCACCCGTATTTAAAATAGGTAGTAATTACTTACTTAGTAGCATAAAAAAACCATACCAAGTAAGAAAAAAAATACTTTGTAAGTTTTTACTTAGGATCTAGATAAATATCAGAAACACGATAAAGGTATAATGAATTCTAACAAGTACTATGAAAAACTAACACCAGAAAATGCAGTAATGTTATTGGTGGACCACCAAGCTGGCTTGATACCACTAGTAGGCAATATCGCTCCAGCTGAACTGAAAAATAACGTGCTAGCACTTGCAAAGATTGCAAAAATCTTCAACCTTCCAACAATACTGACTACAAGCTTCGCAGATGGACCAAACGGACCTATTGCACCTGAATTACCAAAGATACTTCCTAATGCAACAATAATTCCAAGACCAGGTCAGATCAATGCTTGGGATAATCCAGACTTTGTAAAAGCAGTGGAAAAAACTGGAAGAAAGAAGCTAATCATAGCTGGAATCCTTACTGATGTATGTGTAGCATTTCCTGCAATATCTGCAACAGCTGCGGGATACGATGTATATGTGGTAGCTGACGCATCTGGTACATTGAGTAACATTACTCATGATGCTTCAATGATGAGAATGGTCCAGGCTGGAGCTATTCCTATAAACTGGTTTGCTGTAGTTGCAGAATTGCAAGCAGATTGGAGACGCAATACTGCTCCAGAGATGGCAAAGCTGTTCGCTGAACATTTACCTACCTATGGACTAATAGTTGAAAGCTACAATGCTTCCCATCCTGAACAAAAAATCGCTGTATAAAGAATACGTTAACTAGAAGAATCCAAGATGGATTAAAATCCATCCTTTTCTTTTTTTCCATCTTCATGATGTTGAAAAACATTTCTTATTTTTTATTCGGGTCTGGTAAGACTAAGCTACTATCTTGACCGATTTTTAACAAATGAAAAATTCAGTTATCGAGTTTGTAATTACTCTTATCGTGTAACGAAATTACTATACCCTTAAGTTAGACTCATTTGAAAAACAACCTGTCTTGGCAGATGCAGAAATACGTCAGAGCATGCTTCATGACATATCTCATTTTGGACTAAGATTAGCAATAGGTGCGATCTTTATTGCGGCTGGCTTTGCCAAGTTTGATCTAGGTTTTGCCACTTATCTACCGCAGATGGGCCTCCCGACAGAGCTGCAGTATCTTTTCGCGCTGGAAGAATTTGTTCCTGGCATTTTGATAACCATTGGTGTATTAACAAGAATTTCCGCATCGGTTCTCTCACTTGTGATGCTTGGCGTAATATTTTACATCAACAAGGCATCGCAATTTATAGGGCCGGATGGCTCTGCGTTTCCGGTAATACTACTTGCAGTTTCGATAGTCATAATAACAATTGGTCCTGGCAGAATATCAATATCACATCTAGTCGAAAAAATTCCACGCTTTCTACAATGACTTATGGAAAACCTGGTGGGAGTATACCCACATAATGGAATTATTTTGGACCCAGATTATTCGTGAAATGGATTTGTAGAGTTTTCATTTTCTAAATTCTGAAACTAGGTTTCATTCTATAAAATACAATTAATGTTATTTCATTTGTTTCATGAATTCTTGTCCTGCTTTTTTTATTTCGTCAGGAGTCATATCTTTTTTGTGAGTTGCAATGGCCCAGACATGTCCGAAAGGATCCTCGATTGAGCCAAATCGGTCTCCCCAAAATGCATCCATCATTGGCATCTTTGATTTTGCTCCTGCAGAAACAGCCTTGTCAAAAACTTCATCAGAGTTTTTCACATAGAGGAAGATTGAACCGCTTGGACCACCTGTAGATTTTGGAGACAGACATCCCATTTGTGGAATTTCATCACATAGCATAATGATTGAATCGCCTATTTTGATCTCTGCATGCATTATGCTTTTTCCATCAGGTCCTGGAAATCTATAGAGTTCTTGTGCTCCAAATGCTTTTTTGTAAAATTCGATTGCATCTGATGCTCCTTTTACGGTCAAAGTTGGAGTCACATTGTGATATCCGTCTGGGATTGGTGTTACCATGACAACCTGCTCTGAAAATAGATTTTAAACTTTACTCCAGATTTATTTTCTAGATTCGAGTCTGGTAAGACCAGCTCCTTTTATGGAATAAATTCAGACCACAAACATGAACTTCGAAATGTCTGACTTGGGATCCTTTATAGTTCAACTAGTTGCAACATTAATTGGTGCTTTTGTTGGTTTTGGATTAGTTATTGCATGGGACAGAAAGAAGAAGCAGGAAAGTATTCAAGAAACAAGAACTTCGGTCGTAAACTCGATCAAACAAGAATTGGAAGAAAACAGAAAGGGATTAGAAGAGTTGGCAAATAAAATGCCCTCTTGGCATATTTCTGAAGGTCGTTTTAAAGGAAATTTTGGTTTAGCATCAACTCCAGCCTATGAGAGTGCTGTTGGAGGCGGGATTTTCTTCTCTTTCTTTTTCAAGACGTTCGATTTCGTCTTTGATCTTTTGTCTTTTTCTAGTTATTTTTGCAAATTCATCTATAGTTATGTAATCACGCAAATTCGCAAATTTGCCAAGATTATAGCGTTGAGAAAAATCGAGAACATCAATAGATAAACTGTTTTCCTCACAAAGGTAAAGGCCAAGTTCTATCATTTTTTGAATAATATTTTCGGCAACACTCTTCTCACATTTTGTTTTTCGAATGAATTCAAACTCAATCTTATTCTCAGTGTATATATCCTTGGCATCTGGCGCGTCATTTTTTAAAATCAAATCTCTGACAAATTCTTTAATGTCATTTTCTGATATGTCATGTAATTCTATGTCTGGATCTACAATTATCGTTTTACTAACAGCAATTTTTGTAAATATTTGTGCCAACCTACTGTCAATTTCAAAGAGCATTTTTTCAATAACAATTCTTTCTTCAAATTTTTGGAGCTTATCAAGTTCCTCAAGAAGCCGAGACCTCTGCAATTCAAGTCTGTGAATCTGTTCAAGTAGTTTTGAACCCAAGTCTTGCTGTCCAATTTCATGTGCTAGCTGTGAGTGCCAGAACTTGATATCCTCGTTTACAGTATTCCGATTTACATTTAGCATTTCAGCTATTTTAACAGCCGACTTTCCTTCTTCAAAATACAGTCGATATACTTCTAACCTTCTGTGTTCTTGATCTTGTTTTGTGTATGGCCCTCCTCTTTTTTCCTTGTCTCTGATTTGCAAGACTTTGGTTGACATACCAGAAAATAATGATAGCTTGCTTAAAAGAACTAATTTTGAAGTGCGGAATTGCATTGAAAATACTTCTTTTATCCTAGTTCTGCCGATCGTCCAAAAATTGCCTAGTTCTGCATAGTTTTAGCTTATGGAAGTATTCAATGCCTTCCTATCCATTGATATCTGTGTTCTTCATCAAACAAATCAGCCTTGATCTCGTTTGTCTTTATCTTCGTATTTAATTGCACATCAAAAAATCCTAGTCTTCCCTTGTAGGGAATTGGTATTCTTAGCTCTTTTGGTTTTTTAAGCAAAAACCCATACTTGTGGCGCAAAAACTCTTCCGTGGCAAAATGCTTTTTGTAATCTGATTTTAGCTCAGAAACTGAATCATACACTTTGACATCATAAATCTCAGCCTTGCCTATTATCACACCAGTCCTAAGCTTTGTTTCATCAATTCCAAGTCTCTTGCAGGCATCTTTTTTTATCTTAAAGGGAGCATGTACAAGAAACTCGCCACGAAATTTTGTATTCCATGTCCTAAGCTCAATTGT
>JBOGRG010000063.1:0-14186 GCA_050749365.1 Nitrosopumilaceae archaeon | reverse complement strand
GGAAAAGAAGTCATTGTTATGGGATGGGTTTCAAGTGTACGTGACCACGGTAACCTTGTATTTATGATGTTAAATGATAAAGATGGCGAGATTCAGATTACTGCCAAGGCAGGCTCATGCCCTGACGAATTAAGACAAACCATAGTACAATTAAAAGAGCAATCAAGTGTTGCTGTAAAAGGCAAGATCAAACCATCAAACAAAGCTCCACATGGTGCAGAAATTGTTCCATCTGAGATTAAGATTTTCTCCAAAGTAGAAAAGACTGCACCATTTACTTCACAGACAAAAACCGTTGCAAATATCGATACAAGACTTGAGATACGTGCAGTAGATCTTCGTAGAAACATTCTACAACACATATTCAAGATGCGAAGTTTGGTCTTAAAATCAATTCGTGACTATTTATATGAAAAAGAGTTTGTTGAAGTAAACACTCCTAAGATGATAGCTACGGCAACGGAAGGTGGTGCAGCTCTATTTCCTATATTCTATTATAACAAAGAGGCCTTTCTTGCCCAGAGCCCACAACTTTACAAAGAACAGCTTACAATGAGTTTTGAAAAGGTCTTTGAGATTGCACCAATCTTCAGAGCAGAACCTTCTAGAACAAACAGACACCTTTCTGAAGCAATATCAATAGACCTGGAGGAGGCATTTTCCGATTATAATGACATCATGAAACACATTGAGAATATAATAAAAAGATCAATTCAGACAGCCAAGGATTTTCATTCAAAATCAAATTCCGGAGTGGAGATTAACATACCTGATATTCCAAGCACAATTCCGCAGTACACTTATTCTGAACTTGTAGAAAAAATGCAAAAAGCAGGAACAAAAACTGAATGGGGTGATGATCTTTATCCCTCTGATCTAAAGACAATAAATCTGAGCGGATTTTACTTCATAAAAGATTGGCCTTTAGGTCCAAAGCCATTTTATGTCAAGGCAAAAAAAGATGATTCGAAAATATCAGAGTCATTTGATCTAATGTTTGACGATTTAGAAATCTCTTCTGGAAGCACAAGAATTGAAAAAAGATCAGAACTTGAAGAAAGAATGGTAAACAAAGGTTTTAAGCTTGATGCCTTTGATTATCATCTCAGAGTGTTTGATTATGGTGTTCCGCCTCATGCAGGATGTGGAATAGGTCTTGAAAGACTAATGATGGCTCTGACTGGCATAGAAAACATCAGGGATGTAACATTTTATCCAAGAGACGTAGATAGATTAACTCCATAAGGGAAAAAAATGGTAAAAAGAGAAGAAATTGTGCATGCTGCAAATCTGATAAAAATAGATCTGGAGGACCATGAAAAGTATATAGAACAGGTAGAAAAGATTCTCAAATATTTTGATATTTTAGATAAAGCAAGTACCGGTTCTGACAATTTTGTGACACAAGAACTCTCACTTGAGAGGCTTAGAGATGACAAGTATATTCCGTACAATGAAAAGCTAATAGGACAATTAAAAAACTACAAAGGAGTTTTTGTTAAGGCTCCTAAGATGGTTTAAAATGACTCTTGCAATTTCTGCGATTCAATATCTTGAACAAGTACAAAATGGAAGCATATCTGTAGAAGAATTCATAGCAAAAACTCTAGAAAGGATAAAGAAAGTCGAGAATAGCCTTCACGCATATATTTCTGTAAATGAAAACGCTTTACCACAAGCTAAACAGATAGATAAAAAACTAAAAGCAAATGAAAAAGTTGGCTCTTGCCTTGGCATGCCTATTTCGATAAAAGATAACATTTGTACAAAAGGAATGAAGACGACGTGTGCATCCAAAATTCTTGAAGACTTTGTTGCTCCGTATGACGCCACCGTAGTTTCCAGACTAAAATCACAAGATGCTATAATAACAGGAAAAACAAATCTTGATGAATTTGCAATGGGGTTAACAACTGAATTCAGCTACTTTGGACCAAGCAGAAATCCTTGGAATATTGATTATGTTCCAGGAGGTTCTTCAGGTGGGAGTGCAGTAGCGGTTAGTGCACTTGAATGTATTGCTTCTCTTGGTTCTGATACTGGAGGTTCTGTCAGAAATCCTGCCAGTTTCTGTTCAGTAGTTGGTTTAAAACCAACATATGGCTTGATAAGCAGATACGGCCTTGTTTCATTTGCTAACAGTATAGAACAGATAGGTCCAATTACAAGAACCGTTGAAGATACTGCCTTTATCCTGAATATCATTTCAGGAATTGATCCTAATGACAACACTACTGTGGATAATAAAAAAGAAGATTATACAAAAGATTTGGATGCAGGTGTGGAAGGAAAGAAAATTGGAATCATTACAGAGATGACCGGTGATGGAGTTGAGAAAGAAGTGGCAGCTGCCACTAGCAGAGCAATATCCAAGTTTCAAGAGCTTGGTGCGGAATGCATAGAAATTTCTCTTGATTCAGTAGAATACTCTGTTGCGGTGTACTATACTATAGCTGCTACTGAAGCAGGAAGCAATCTTGCACGATATGACAACATTAGATATGGTTTTGATTTTGATGTAGAAGGATACGAGTTTAATTCATACATATCCAAAGTACGCAAAAATTTTGGTCCTGAGGTAACTAGGAGAATGATTCTTGGAGCTTTTGTACCTTCTGCTGGGTATGCAGGAAAATATTTTCTTAAAGCTATGAAAGTAAAAAACAGAATAAAATCTCAAATTCACGATGCATTCAAAAAAGTTGATCTTCTTGTTGCACCGACCGTACCAGTTTTACCCTTCAAGTTAGGTGAAAAAATCGAAGATCCTCTATCTCTCTATCTCCTTGATATTAATACAATTGTGGCAAACCTCTCAGGCATCCCAGCAATCTCTGTACCATTCGAAATAGCACATGGCCTGCCTATAGGAATTCAATTGTTTGCAAATTCCATGCAAGAAAAAACACTTTTGCAAGCTGCTTATGCTATAGAAAAAACAATCAACCTTCCGAGGGTGCCAATTTGACAAAGATTGGTCTTGAAATTCATTGCCAGCTTACAAAACTTGAAAGCAAGTTATTTTGTTCTTGTAAGGCAGATTATCGAAACTTTGAGCCAAACATCAACATATGTCCAGTTTGTACCGGTTTGCCTGGCTCACTTCCTCTTCTAAACAAGAAAGCTGTTGAAAAGGCAGCAATGATTGCAATGGCATTAGAATGCAAGATGCCACTAAAACTTGCGTTCTTTAGGAAAAATTATTTTTATCCTGACCTACCAAAAAATTTTCAAATAACACAGTATAACGCATATGGCCCAACAAGTATAGGTTATGAAGGACGAGTCCTAATAGAAGACAAGGAAATAAGAATTAGAAGAATTCAACTAGAAGAAGATCCAGGAAGACTGATTTACGAGGGCAGTTCAGAAAAAACCCAACTTACTTTGATTGATTATAACAGAGCTGGCACTCCATTAGTTGAGATAGTAACCGAACCTAATTTTGAGACTCCAAAACAAGTCAGACTCTTTCTAAACATGCTTGCCGACCTTGTTGAAAACCTAGGTGTCTCAGATCCTTCGCTTGAAGGTGCATTAAGAGTGGACGGAAACATTTCAATAGAAAAAGGCAATCGAGTAGAAATTAAAAACGTGGGTTCGTTTAGGGACATAGAAAAGGCTTTACATTTTGAGATAACAAGGCAACAAAGTCTGGTTGAGCGTGGCATCCCAATTCCAACAGAGACACGACATTGGGATGAGGCTAGAAAAATTACAGTTTCTGCCAGATCAAAAGAAGAAGAACAAGATTATCGCTATTTTCTTGAGGCAGACATTCCATGGATTATAATTGAGCCCGCTGTTTTGGATAGGCTTAAACAGAATATGCCAGAAAGCATTAGCTCTAAAAAAGAAAGATACATCAAAAAGTATGGAATTCCATTACAAGTTGCAGAAATGCTATCTTCTGACAAGTTTTATTCTGATTTGTTTGAGAAATCACATAATGAAAAAAACGCTAAAGAAATTGCCAATCTTATCACAACAGATCTCAAGGGATTTGCAGATACAAAAGAACAAAGAGAACAACTAAAGCTGACGCCAAAACACCTTTCAGATCTGGCTGAAGCCATCATAAGCAACAAAATCACAAGAAACTCTGGCAAAATTGCATTACAGGAAATAATAAAAACTGGCAAATTGTTATCAGAAATCATTTCGAGTCTTGACTTGGGTCATGTTGATGATGAATCATCGCTTTTAAAAATAATAGATGATGTCTTTGCGCAGGAACAAAAAGCAGTAACTGAAGCAAAGAGCAATCCTGATACAATAAACTATCTAGTAGGCAAAGTCATGAAAAAAACAAAAGGAAAGGTAGATCCATCCCTTACACTAGACATGATAAAGAAAAAGCTGAATCTTTGAAACTGTATTTTTGGTAATACTTATCTTTCATCATGTAGGGGTTAATTCATGGAAATAATGGGAAGAGGTTTTCGTCAAATTATACAAGAATCCCCATGTTATTTTCACATCGGGCTAAAATATGCAGGATACAAATTATTTAACAAGCGAAGCCCACTGTACGGTTCAGCTGACATAATCAATGTCTGTAATTTACACTGTTCACACTGTTATTGGTGGTTAAACCGAAAGGAAAACGAAGAGCTTACCGTAGAACAATGGAAAGAGATTATCGAGACAAAATTCAAAAAGAATCATGTTTTTATCATAACATTAGTTGGCGGTGAGCCAACTTTGAGACCTGATGTCATTGAATTGTTCGTCAAAGAATTTCCAAAGCGTGTTTGTATTGTCTCAAACGGAACTTATCCACTTAAAAGATACGAAAATTTATACTTTTATTGGATTTCAATAGATGGCACAAAAGAGGTTCATGATAACATTCGTGGGAAAGGAGCATATGCATCAACTAGAAAAAACATTATTGATTATGTAGAAAAAAATGGTGAAAAAGCTTGGAAGGATATCTGGATAACCATGACTATAAACTCGCTAAACTACAAAACAGTCAAAGATGTTATTGAGGAATGGCATAATTATTCCAATAAAATAGGATTTCAGTTTCATACTCCATTTGCCAAAGGAGACCCGCTTTGGTTGCCTTTTGGGCCAGAAAGGACGAAAGTTGTCGATGACATAATATCTATGATGGACAAATATGATGACAAGTACATCATAAATCCAAAGAGCCAGCTAGAATTAATGAAAAGAAACTGGGGAGGACGAGGAACTACTCCAATTGACTGCCCAACGTGGGCAATTCTTTCTGTAGATCACATGGGAAGAGAAAAGAAACCATGTTGTATTGGCAGTGCTGAGAAAAATTCCATGGCTCCAATATGCGAAGACTGTGGTCTTGGATGTTATTCTGTGCTTGTTGGATATGGAATAAAGGGGTAGGACGTTCTGCGTAACTCTATTTTATGAGCTTTTGAATTTCTTGCGTTACAAGTGGCAAGAATGCTCCGACATCAGAAACTATGCCTAGTGCCTGCCACGTTCCCCTATCCATCAATTTTGTTACGGTTGGCTGATTGATGTCAACTACTATGACTTTGACCTCTGCTGGCAACATATTGCCCGTTGCTATGGAATGAAGCATGGTAGATACCATTATGACCATTTTTGCGTTCTTTAACATCTCCTTGTATTTTCGCTGGGCAACTATCATCTCTGTTATGACGTCTGGAAGTGGCCCATCATCTCTTAACGAACCAGCCAAGATAAATGGGATATTATTTTTGACACACTCGTACATTATTCCCCTTTTGAGCGTGCCGTTGGCAACCATTTTTGATATTGATCCCGCCTTGAAGACTGAGTTTATTGCTTGCATATGGTTTCTATGACCTCTTATTGCTAATGTTCCATCCTTTACATTCATTCCAAGTGATGTGCCAAGCGTGGCATACTCTATGTCATGAACAGCAAGGGCATTTCCTGCAAGTAACCCATCAATGAATCCAAGTCGTATCAAAGTTGCAATAGAATCCGATGCTCCAGTATGCACTATGGCAGGCCCACCTACCAGAATTATTTTTCCTTTCTCTTTTTTTGTCTTGTAAATATCATATGCTACTTTACGTGCTATATGCTGCGTTGGGCGCTCGCTAGAGCTACCACTTCCCATAAATTGAAAGAGATTGACACCTTCTCTGGGTCTTTCTGGAGGGGTTATTCTAATTCCTCTTTCTCCTACTACAATCATATTGCCCTTTTTAATTTCACGAATAGGTACACACTGGACCTTTTTTCCTGTAACAACTATGCATTTATCCATCATCATGTTTTCGACTTTAATCCATTTTCCATTATGGAAAATATCAGTACGATTGTTTGTCGTGCTGTAAAAATCATCTGGCATCATCATGTCTTTTGGTGCAGGTTTTAGCGTAACTTCTCGTTGAATCTTTGAAGTAGCTCCTTCTCTATATACAGCTTCAAGAATCTCATCAAGATGTTTTTGTGATTGTCCTTGAATGAGAAGTTTGGCATAGCTCTCATCCTTTTTTCGCTTACCTACTTTGAATTCCTGTACTTGAAATTCTCCATTGAGATCCATTATGACATCAAAAATTTTTGTAAGTATCATTGAATCGATTAGGTGTCCTTTTACCTCAATTTCATGTTCAAATTTCTTTGTCATTCCTAGGATTGAGTGACTGTGCTAATTTAATGTATGATTAAGGTCAAATTACTTTGCTTAACAAATATGGTAAATTCGGTCATGTTATACCGGCAGTGAGACTTGGCCCTTGTATTCCTGAATGTTATCTGCTTGTAACATCTTTACTATAACATCTTTACGCTTGACATCAAGCCCTCTTACAATTGCTTTTGAGATTCCATTTTTATCGCATAGCACAATCATGTATCCACTAACATCTGTCAGTACATATCCTCCGGCATCATTTAAAACAGCATAAAGATTTTCTTCTCCTACAGGTTCCCACGCACTAGTTTTATTGTCTTTTAGTGCAAGGGCAGGCATCGCAGTACCATTTGCATACTTGTTCAGATACTCTCTAGCTTCTTTTACTCTTTTTTCTCCTATTTTCAAAGCCATAAAATACTGCATATCAAACAGCAGTGTTTTCGTTATTTATAGAATCTTGTCAAGGATTTCTAAAACCTCCTTGCTTTTGATATCTTTTCTTGCAGCAGCAAAAAATGTTTCAAGCTTGTCTTTTGGATGTCCATCTGTGTGATATTTGTAAGCTTGGAGTGCCATTTCAAGACGATCAATTTCATGAACCAAAATAGCCTCTTTGGAATTTTGTTCTTGATATTCTTGCCATACTTTTGAATAATTATTTGCAAGACTTGGTGGCAATCTTGAAAGTATGTCTAACATGGCATTATTTTCTAATTCAGTTTTGTTCTTTTTAGAAATCTCTTGAGGAGTAAAATCTCCAATCACAGATTCAGCAAGATCATGCAATAACGCCATCTTTAGTATTTTTTCGGTATCAAGTCCTTTTAAATCTGCAAGTACCATAGCCATGACGGCTGTGTTGTAAGAATGATCTGCTACTGATTCAGGAGATGTCAGACCAATTTTTTCCTTCCAGCCTTTGCGTTGTATTTTTTTTAGATCTGCCACAATATTGAAAAAGTCAAGTAGCATTAGAACTTCCTTTTATCGCCTTCGAGGAGACCAGCTCCGCCAGTATTCTATCTATGTGCTTTGAGAGTTCAGCTTTGTCTGTGAATTTTGATTCGCAATATGAGCATGTTACTTCAGTCATGTTCTAGTCGACTATGCTGACTACTATTAAATAATTCGAACAAGATAAAAATGCCATAACTGTCATTCATTTATTGGTAAAAATTTATACAAAGACTGGTGATAATGGATCTACAGGCATTATAGGCGGCGCACGGATGTCAAAATCTAATCCACGAATCATAGCCTATGGTGAAGTGGATGAGCTTAATTCCTTACTTGGGATAGTTCTTTCATCAAATCTAGATAATGACATTCGTGATCTACTAGTACAAATTCAAAATGATCTTTTTGTTGTAGGTGCAGATCTTGCCAACTCTGATTTGAAAAACACCCTAAATAGAATTACAGAAGACATGGTACATTTTCTCGAAGATCATATAGATCGTCTAGAAACTGAATTATTACCAATAACCTACTTTATCTTGCCTGGAGGAGATTCTGTCGCATCACAAATTCATCTAGCACGTGCAATAGCACGACGAGCTGAAACTCATATAGTATACTTGTCTGAAAAAGAACCAATAAACAAAAAATGTCAAATTTACATTAACAGGCTTTCTGATCTACTTTTTGTTCTAGCTCGGGTGATCAATAAAAGAAAAAAAATTAGTGACGTTGCTTGGAAAAACTAAGACAGACACACTTTAATTCCTCCCTAATTGGATATTTCGATGTGCCACCGTAGCTCAGCCCGGGAGAGCACTCGGCTGAAGACCGAGCTGTCGCGCGTTCAAGTCCCGCCGGTGGCACTACAATTTGTCTATAAACTTATGACAGAAAAATCGACAGTTATCTGCACACAATCTTGAGACAAGTTTAATAACATGGCTCACAATTCTGAAAAAAGTCGTCATAATGGCAAAGGTCAAGAAAAAAGACAAGAAAAAAAAGACTGCTCGTGAAAAAGCGTCAAAGAAAAAAACAGTAGCAAAGGCTAAGCAAAAGCCTAAACTAAAGCAGGATTTAGTTTCAGGCGATGATTCAGGAATTATAGTTGTAGAAAATGATTCAAACACAGATAAGGAAGCTGAGCTAGAAGCAAGACGAGCATACCTTGAGGAAGCTCGTTCTCAAGAAGCTGAAGATTAAACATACGTAATTTGTTGCATTGTGTCAATACATAAAATTTCAATACTGCGTTGTTAAAAAACTTCTATTTTTTCTAAAACGATCATAAACACTTATCCATATGTTATGAATACCACTAATATGAGGGCACTCTGTCTAATCACGGTTAAAGCCGGTAAAGTTGACAATGTTGTACAAACGCTTAATAAAATAAGAAAAACGATTCGTGAGATCATGATCGTGACAGGTAGAGCTGATATTGCGGTGATTCTACAAGGAACAATTGATGAAATAAACAATATGGTAATTGATTTTAAAAGAATAAGAGAAATCGTAACAACAGAAACATTAATCGAAGTGGAGGTCAATCTTGGATGGTAAAGGCAGTAGTGCTTGTTAAATCTCCAAAAAAACTCATCGCAGCAAGACTTCGAATGGTAAAATCAGTTTATGATTCATTTGCAGTGAGTGGCCAATTTGATGCGGTTGCATTAATCGATGTAAAATCACTGTCTCAAATTAAAGATGTTACAACTGAAATTCAAAATATCAAAGGTGTCGAAAGAACAGAAACAATGGTGCAGGTAGTGTAACAGAAGGATTTTAACACGGGAGTAGTAAATTTCGCTGTGAATATAAAGCACCTTGGTAGTGTAATAATTGCTGTATCAAACTTAGAAAAATCTATAAAATTCTACAACGAGATTATAGGTTTACCTATTAAAAATAAAAGAGCAAAGTGGGTTGAGCTTGGAAAACAAGGTGCTACTGTAATACTGCATACTGCCAGTCGTCCTATTAATACAGGCACGTCAATTGAGAATGGCATTGTGATTGGTCTTGTAGTTGGAGATATAGATACCGCAGTACAAGAGCTAAAATCTCAAAATGTGACTGTATACAGAGATGTGGTTTCTCACAAAGCAGGAAAAAACGTCATAGTTTTGGATCCTGACAAGTACATGGTTTCTTTATTTGAACCAGCATTGCCTGACACTGCAAAACAGGCAGCAGGATTTCATGGGTTTGCCCCTCTCTAGACTATCTTTTGAATTTTAGTAATTAATTTAATCAATGAATCTAACGTTGCTCTTTGTTCTACTGATATGTAATAGGTGCCCTCTTTTCTTTGAAATAGAAGTAACGTCACCTTATGGTGTTTGAAAATGGCATAATCCATATTTCCAATTGCAGAATAATTTGTTCTTCGCATAGACAATAGTGTTGACATGAGAAAAAATTCATTTCTTACCTGTCCTGATTTCAATATCGGGTTTGTACCTTGTCTTATAATGCCAGTCATAGTCCTTCCATATTCATTGATAAGCCCAACATACCTTATTGACTTTGAAATTAGAAGAACCTTTTGACAGTTTTTTCTATAGGTAGCAATGGCAGCTTTCCATTTTTGGTGTGGGGCTTGTGTCACAGCACCAGTGAGTAAACAAACTTAATAAAGTTAAACTTGTTTTTGTCGAAGTTTTTCTAAATCTCGCTTTAAGACAGCATTTTCATTTTTTAGCTGTTCATTTTCTGCTTGCAATAAATTAATAGATCCTATTTTAGAATGAAGTGGATGGCCAGGACCAAATTGGCTTGGAGCCAAATCAAAAAGACCCGCAGCATGGTGCTGAAAGGCAGTGTGAAAATCATATAGTTTTGCAAGCATTGATGCATTATCTCGAATTATGTTTTCTTTAAGCTTGCTTGCCCTCGATAGACCAAAGTTTTGATTTGGTCTACTTGGTGGAAGTCTTGGAAACGCGTGTGGAGAGTTCATCATGTCTGGTGTTAACCCATAAAAATCCATCATTCTCTTTATCTCAATATCAATCATGATGAAGATTCTTTGTAACCCATATTTCACTTTTCCGTGCGTAACTTTACGTGTTACATATGTGTACATGTCAACCTAAAACCATTTTTTATCAAATCCAGTTGATCGCTGATCCTTATAGAAGGCACTGATCTCTCTGAATAAAATGGTAAAAACAATATTGAAACGCTGTATAAAGTGCAAAAAAAGTATTGTTCAAACTGATTTATACAAAATTGTAATGTATATTGTTGGAGAAGAATTTACAGATCATCATTACGAGCATATAGAATGTCCTGACAAATTTACTGTTTAGTCACGTAAATGCATAAACCCGATAAGGTTTTCCAGTTTCTCTGTCATGATAATCCCATTGATTCCCGTGCCACTCGACCTCTTTGAATGATTGTTTAAGTGTAGGATGTAGTTTTTCATAAACATCTTCACCAATTAAGATCTGGTTAGGTCTTGCAAGGTTTGTGATCTTTGCTGCTATGCTCATAGCTGGACCAAGAATGTCTACATGTGATTTGACCTTGTCTGATCCATACCGAACTATTGTATTTTCACCAAAATCCATCCCGATCTTAACACGAAGCTCAGGATAATCATATTCATTCAGAATGGGGTTTATTCCTCTCTCGATAACGGATATCATTGATTTTGCACAGTTTACTGCATTATCTGCAGCCAAAAGTGGGTTATCTTCAGCTACAAAGTATCCAATAACTGCATCCCCAACATACTTCAAAACGTAACCATCATGATGTTTGATCACAAATCCCATTTCTTGTGAAAACGAGCTAATGATTATAGCAACCTTTTCTGCTGGGAGTTCTAGCGTCATTTGTGTAGATCCTACCAAATCAACGAATAATGCAATCATACGCTGTCTTGATGAAACATGTTCACGCAGAAATTTGTCAGAATCGTCTATAGAAGAATCGTATTCGTATCCCTTCTTAAGTGAACTCCAGACCCTTTTTTGCACTTCTTTGATTAGGCTTTCCGTGTCTAGAATGCCAGTTCGGTGACTTCCTAACATCATATCAATTATGTTGCTGGTAGTCATTGGTTCTGATTGGTCGTCTGTTGGTTCTTTACTCATTAGCCTATCCTACCTTCAACTATATATTATTCAAGAGGGAAATTGACTCCACATACAGGACACTTGCCACGCTCCCCTTTGTATTTAAGGTCAAAATACTGTACTATTTCTGCTTGACAGTTCCAACAAACTATCTTCTTAAATGAAAATTTCTTAGGCATAACGCATTTTCTCGTAGTTTTTGACCTTATTTAAGTTGCATATGAGATTTATGTAACAGACAAAATTGAAAAATCGTGCAAATTCCTTCAGAGTCCTCAGACGAATTTATTAAATCTATGGCAGAAAAAAGTGAGAAAATAAGATCGCTTTTTCTAGAAAACATTACAAGTGCTACAAAAACCATTCGTGTAAAGGTAATGCTTGGAGATAGTACTGTTGTGGATCAGACTACCTTTGATCCTGCAATTGTACAACAATTTTATCAGAATGTACTAAAAAAGATCCAAGATTGGAAAAGTGAAGGAATATCAATCTCAAAGGAGAAAGATTTAAGACGAATTTTTATAAAATTTGAGGTAAGAGAAGGAAATTATCTACTTTCATGTCATATGTCATTACAATATCATGTATTACTATATTACAAACCAGTTCATCGTGTAATAGAAATACAAAAGGAACTTGCAGAAATAGTTGATAAAGTTAATGCACTCCAATATGAGATTGGGCCAAAAGGTGATCGTATAATTACGGAGAAACTAAAAGAAATGGGGTATGAAAATCTAGATCAACAAAAGTTATTTGAAATCTTCTTTCAAAACGACGAACTCACAAATGAGATTATTAGTAAGGCATATTCGGGCTCGGATGAACATTTTGAACAACTATCAAAAAAACAATCGGAATTATTCAAAGAACTTGATAACATGCTAATTGAGATATATCATACTTCTCCAGTTCTAATTGATGAGATGCGAATGATTGCAGCAGAAGAAGGATGTTTGTGTCACTTTAATCTAGAACATATAAAAGATAAAACAAAGGAAGGTAATTTTGATCCAATAAGAATTCCAGCAAAAGTAAAAGAGGCTTTACTAAAAAGACTGGAACAAGTTCTTGTGGCTGTTCAGATCTAAAAAATTGTTTATATCAAAGTTGTTTTTTATACTGGAATAATTTAGTCAAGGGGCCTAACGGAAATTGAGGCGAGGATGTCAAGACAGAGGGGGAGTTGACATCAATCGACCCCTTGACCGTTGATCACCAGATCGATGCAAAGTATTTAACTTTTCCATAATTATTAAAATATGTAGTAAAATAGCGATAGTTTTTGGATTTTTTCTGAAAGCGTATGTTTTAAAACCAAAAAATATGAACTAGCCAGCGATTCTAGGCGTTGTCAAGAAATCAAATATATTGTAATGGATCTGAACAAATCTGTTGAATCTATCTTTTGATGATATAGTTACATCCCAATCAATTCAAGGAAATGTAATCCGTAGGACTCCGATGGAAATCTCTGCAACGTTTAGCCATATGACTGGTTCAAAAATTTATCTAAAATCAGAATGCTTGCAAAAAACAGGTTCCTTTAAAGTTAGAGGGGCATATGCAAAGATCTATTCATTATCAAAAGATGAAAAGAAAAAAGGCGTTATAGCAGCTTCTGCTGGAAATCATGCACAAGGAGTCGCATTTGCATCTGCGCTAGAAAATATACCGTGCACAATTGTGATGCCTGTAAACGCATCTCCTGCCAAGGTTGCAGCAACTAGAGCATATGGAGCAAATGTTGTGCTTGATGGAACAATATATGATGAATCATGGTCAAAAGCGTTGGAGATAGCTGAACAAACAGGAGGTCAAATAATACATGCGTTTGATGATGAGAAAGTTATAGCTGCACAAGGTGTAATTGGACTAGAAATCATTCAAGATTTGCCAGATGTTGATGAGATTTATCTTCCAATTGGTGGAGGTGGACTTGCTGCGGGAGTTTTGCGTGCTATAAAAACAAAAAAACCGCACGTAAAAGTAATAGGAGTGCAATCAAATGCCTTTCCAGCAATGAAAAAGTCTCTTGAGTCGGGCAAGCTTGAATCTGTAGTAGGTCAGCGAACAATTGCAGATGGAATCTCGGTCAAAAAGCCTGGAGAATTCACATTTAAGATAATAAGCGAGCTGATCGATGATATAGTTCTAGTAGATGACTCACAGATAGTCAAAGCCATGTTTCTTCTTATGGAAAGAACAAAAATGGTTGTAGAACCTGCAGGAGCCGTAAGTCTAGCATATTTACTTGATAAAATGCCTGCAAAAGGAAAGAAAGTGGTTCCAATTCTTTCGGGGGGCAATGTGGACATGTACCTGCTCGGACAGATAGTGGCAAAGGGTCTAACCGAAATGGGCAGAATGGTAAAGATCTCCATATTGTTGACAGATAAACCTGGTGCTCTCAAGGAAGTAGTTGATCAAATAGCATCATTAAGTGTAAACATTGTAGAAGTTATTCACGATAGATTAAGCTCAAGCATTCCAGCTGGAACAGCAGGTGT
>JBOGRG010000062.1:0-6269 GCA_050749365.1 Nitrosopumilaceae archaeon | reverse complement strand
TCCATCTGTTACTATAATTGGTTCTATGATTCTTGGCATAATGGCAGGTGTATCTGATGTTTTAGGAGTATTTGGAACTGGAATTGGAATGTTGCTAACGGTAGACATTTTGATAAACTATTACAACCTGCTTATTAGAGAACAGGTAGAAACAGTAATGCCAAGGCTTGGTGCACTACTTGGCAGAAAGTAAGAGAGTGATCATAGTTGGAATACCAGGTGTGGGAAAGACCACTGTAGTATCAAAGGTTGTAGAAATACTAAAAGCAAAAAAGATCAGCGTGAGTGTTTCAATATTTGGCACCATAATGTTTGAAGAGGCAAAGAAGAAAGGAATCACAAGTAGGGACGAGCTGCGTAAACTACCCGTGCCACAGCAAAAGGAGCTCCAATCTATGGCTGCAAGAAAAATTGCTTCGATATCGGACGATGCTGTAATTGTGGATACACATGCTTTTATTGCTACAAAGGAGGGCTTTTACCCAGGATTGCCTCACAATGTTTTAGAAATTTTAATGCCTGATAGTTTTATCATGATTTCTGCTAGACCAGAAGAGATCTACAACCGGCGTATGAAAGACACAACACGAAACCGTGATATAGTGTCTATAGATGCAATCAAAAAGGAACTTGATGTAACAAGTGCCATGCTTTCTACCTGTTCCATTTTATGTGGCTCACCAATAAAGATGGTACTCAATTCTGAAGGAAAAGTTGATGAGGCTGCTAAAGGAATTGTAAGTGCAATGGGGTATAACAATGGAATTTAGTCTTATCTTTGGATTTTTAGATACAATTTTGTTGCAAATTCCTGGTTTTAATACAGGTCCACTTGGAAGTGCAGATCCATTAATCAAGGGAATGATTCCATCTGCATTAGGTATTGTTGCAATTGCGATTGCGCTTAATTTGTTCAATTCTGCAATAAGAAAAAAGATGGTAGATCAAAACAAGCTCAAGAGACTAATGAAAGAAACAAGAGCTTGGCAGAAAGAAAGAATGACCGCATTTAAGGCAAAAGATCAAGATAAGATAAATGAATTGAACAAAAAATCAGCATACATGAACAAGATGAACATGGAGCTAATGCAGATGAACATGAGACCAATGATGATCACTTTCATACCTTTGATTTTGATCTTTTACTTTGTACTTCCACCGCTTTTTGCATATACTGTGGCAGTATCTCCAATATCTCTTAATTTCATACCAGGAGACTTGTTCCAGCTTACGTGCACTGCGGAAAAAGTAGATGGGAAGATATGCAAACATGAAAATGAGGTATACTTTTGGGCATGGTACTTTCTTGCATCTATAGCCTTTAGTGGCATAATAATGCGAGTTACCAAAACCACAATGGATCTAAACTGAGTTGCCAAAATCAGTAATAGTTTCTGGTCCACCAGCCATCGGTAAGACCACAATAGCAAAAGGATTAGCAAAGGAGTTTGGTCTGAAATATCTCAGCGGTGGGGATGTGCTTAAAGAATTAGCAAAAGAAGAAGGGTTTCAGACAGCTGGTGATGATTGGTGGGACAGGCCAGGCGGCATGGAATTTCTGAATAGAAGAAAAACAAACCAAGAATTTGACAAAAAAGTAGATGAGAAACTAAAAGAACTCTTTTTCAAAGGAGGTGTGGTTATAACAAGCTATACCCTTCCTTGGCTTGTCAAAGATGGAATCAAGATCTGGCTTGCAGGCTCGCATGAAAACAGCGCAAAAAGAATGACTAGAAGAGATAATCTTTCTTTAGAAAGTGCACTTGAAATAGTAAAAAAACGCTATGATGAAAACAAAATGATCTACAAAAAGCTTTATGGTTTTGATTTTGGTGACGACCTCTCAGTATTTGATAAAATAATAAATACGGATGGTCTTGGAGCCAACGAAGTACTTGCCATTGCAAAATCAGTAGTACAAAATTTGTTATGAAGCTAAAACAATTGCAAAATCTTAGAGTAATAGATCAAGACGTAACAAATGATGATTATGGAATCTATTATGACAAAAGAACGGTAGAGCAGCTTTTAAACTATGGTTTGATACTTTTGGACAAACCAAACGGTCCGACAAGTCACGAAACCGTAGCTTGGGTAAAAAAAATATTCAATATTCAAAAGGCAGGACACAGTGGAACACTTGATCCTCCAGTGTCTGGTCTTTTGCCTATAGGATTTGGTGAAGCTACAAAGGCACTACAAGTTTTACTGTTGGGCCCAAAAGAATATCATGCACTTGGAAGACTACATGCATTGCCTTCAAGCGAAAAACTAACATCCGTCTTGAAACAATTTACAGGGAAAATTCATCAAAAGCCACCACAGCGTTCCTCTGTCTCACGGCAGACTAGGATTAGAAACATCTACGAAATTGAGATGATTGAACAAAAAGAAAGGCTCTTGCTTTTACGTATATTATGTGAAGCTGGAACCTATGTAAGAAAAATTTTCTATGATATGGGAGAGATACTTGGTTGTGGTGCAACAATGATTGAGCTAAGACGCACCCGTGTTGGACACTTTAATGAGGACTCCAACCTTGTTAAGATGCATGATCTTGTTGACGCATACGCTTTATGGAAGGAAAAAGGCGATGACTCTAAACTCTTACGAATAATAATGCCAGTAGAATATGCGCTAAGCGAGATAAAGGCGATCGTAATCAAGGATTCTGCAGTAGACGCACTGTGTCATGGTGCCCAGCTTGCAATTCCAGGCATTTTAGAAATTTCTCCAAATATTGCAAAAGGAGATTTTGTAGGAATATACACACAAAAAGGCGAAATAGTTGCTCTTGCGGAAGCAATTTTGTCAGAATCTGAGATTGTAGAAAACACAAAAGGTTTTGCATTTCAGATAAAGAGAATTATCATGGCTCCAAACACATACCCAAAGAACTGGCGCTCAAAAACAATCGTTAACAAATAAAAAGGAATTAAATTTACTTTTCTACAATTGTTTCCAAAGGGTGCCATAATAGGATTAAGTTCAGGTGTTGTTGGAGCTGTTGTAATAGGACTCTTCTTGGCAGACATGGCTAACCAATCACCATCACTTGTATACGTGGAGGGATCATCGCTTTCTATCATAACAGAAAAGACAAACTTTCAACTTGGTGAAGAAATCCATATTAGAATAATAAACTCTGGTAGTGAGTCACTGACATTTTCAGATTCTTCTTACGGAATGAAGATACTTGGGTTGGATGGCAGAGTGTTATACTCTCCTCCATCTTTACAAGTAATTTCTGTTCTTGAACCAAAAGAGGAAAAAATGTTTGTGTGGGATCAGACAAAATCTGATGGTGATAAGATAATCGAGGGAAGATACCAAATTGTCTCAAATACCATTCCAAGTGGAGACAAGGTGCTGAAAAAATCAGTTATGATAAACATTCTCAAATAACGTAATATATAGTCAGTTTTACAACGAAACGTAATTTGGCGAAAACATGTGCCGGGATCGCCTAGCTTGGTAGGGCGCGCGCCTGGAAATTAATTTACCATATAGCGCGTACTCGCAAGGGTTCGAGAGTTCAAATCTCTCTCCCGGCGCCTTTTACATAATCCATTAAAGGACACTCAGCTAAGTTGTAAACATTGACAAAATATAATGTAGCAATAATTGGAGGAGGAATACTTGGAACCTCGATCTCCTACTGGCTTTCTAGTCTTTACGACATACAAATCTGCGTCATTGAAAAAGAACCAGAAGTGGCAATGCATGCAAGCAGTCGTAACACAGGTGTTGTCCACTCACCATTTTATCTGAATCCGCAAAAAAAGCAGATTCTAGCAAAATCCGCCTTTCTTTCACATGAACTGTGGAAAACATTTGCAAAAAAACGAGGACTTCCATGGAAGATGGTTGGAACACTTGAGGTAGCCTTGGATGAAGACCAATACAAGACTTTAGAAAAGTACATGAAGTGGGGCGTTCAAAACGGCATTCCGAAAAGTGATCTTGAATTACTTGATAAGGATGAAGTATCAAAAAAAGAACCAAACGTGAGTTGCCACTCAGCATTATACTGTAGGCGTGATGTAGCAGTTGATTATGGCATATTCACCCAAGAGCTCAAAAAAGAATCCCAAAAAAATGGCACTAAATTCTTGTTAAAACACAAAGTCGAATCAATAAAACGAAATGAAAAAAAATCATTAGTAACATTTCAAAATAATGAAGAACTGACATCAGATCTAATAATAAACTGTGCTGGTGGTAATTCACTTGATATCGCAAAAAAGTTTGGCGTCGCAGAAGAGTACTCAGACCTTCACTTTAGAGGTGAGTACTGGATAGCCCAAAAAGAATATGCAAACCTTGTAAAAACAAATATCTATTCCGTTGCTAGATTGCAAGACTTTCCATTCCTTGATCCACATTGGATTCTCAGATCAGATGGCAGAAGCGAGGTAGGGCCAAATGCAGTTCCTGTCCCAAGCTCCGAAACCTATTCTGGTTATGTGGGTGATGTTGAAACTCTGATCTCAAAATTGTCTGAGATTGTTACTGGTAATGTAAGAAAACTGCTTTTAAATCCTGATTTTATATCATTGATATCAAAGGAATGGCTTAGCTCCATTTCAAAGACTGTGATGATTGAGAGAGTACAACAATTTATACCAAAAATAAAACCGACATTTTTCTCAGAACGAGGTACTGCAGGAATACGAACTCCTATTATAACCCCGCAAGGAACATTTTTGCCAGATGTTATGGAGCTAGAGGGCCCAAATTCATATCACATACTAAACTATAATTCACCTGGAGCAACTGGCGCTCCTGTCTATTCTGCATATGTGGTAAGAAAATTACAGGAAAAAGGATTCTTAGACTATACTCCAAAACCAAAAACATCTATCTGGAATTTTGAAAAAATCTAGCTCAAACTTAATATTTTGTACTACTAGACCAAAGCATATTGTTACCAGAGCACTGCTCAATAAAAGAGAAAGGAAAAGACTGTTCGATGCCTCCAGAATTTGTCATATCCATCAAAACAAGAGAAGAAGAATACATGGTTGGTGTAACATGTGGTGAACACAAAAAACCATTCTTTGAAAAATTACAGAGATTGCAAAAAGAAGGTAAAATTCCAAGCGGTGCAATACAATTTTCAGGACTAAAAGCTATTGGTACTGACTGCATTAGAATGGATCCAGATGACTTGATTCAACTTTGATGTTTACACTTTACAATTTATTTATGTGTAAACGAATTAATCAACATGTTAAATGAACTCTTGTCTGATATTGTAAAAATAGATGACATTTTGCTCATAGTGCGAACTGGTGGTGCCATAATTGAGATGCGAAGCAATGCCCTTAACTTAAGACAAAAAGACAATTGGATTACAATTGGAGATAATGATGGGCCATGTCATATGCATGTGGATACAAGTACAGTTGCAAAAGCTCAATTTGTTGAGGAGAAAAAGGAAAACAGAACTAGTTACAGCATCAGATTCTTTGATAAAGAGGGACAAAAGTTACTATCCGCAGTCTTTTCAAAAATGTATGATGAGAAGATGAATCTAAAGCCAGAAAGGAAGATGCTATATGACAAACTTTTCCAAAAATATGGTTCAAAAGAGTTCCTATCTTTTTAGTTTACTGCATAAAGCGGTTTTTTACCAGCAAGTGAAAGTATAAGATTTTTGATAGTTATTTCTGCCATAGTTTTTCTTGTTTCTTTTGTTGAACTGCCTATGTGGGGTGTAATCACAACATTTTCCATTTTCACAAGTGGATGCTTTTTGTTTATTGGTTCTTTTTGATAAACGTCCAACGCAGCTCCAGCAATAATTTTTCTCTTTAGAGCAAAAACAAGATCCTTTTCGTTTACAAGCTTACCGCGTGCGGTATTAACCAAAAACGCACTTGGTTTCATTTTTTTTAGCAATTTCAAATTTACAAGCTCATGAGTATCATTTGTGTATGGTGCATGTATGGTTACGATGTCACTTTTTCTAAATAGGTAATCAAGCCCCACGTATTTCGCTCCAAGAGTTTTTTCCTCTTTACTTGACAGCCTATTTCTGTTGTGATACAAGACATTCATTTCAAAACCAGCAGCTCTTTTTGCAACTGCTTTTCCTATTCTACCCATCCCCAAAATTCCAAGCGTCTTTCCATAAAGGTCAGTTCCAAGAAAATCATATGCACCAAAAATCACATTCCATCTATTATTACGAATCACTCTATCACCTTCTACTATTCTTCTTAGGAGAGAAAGTATTAGTGCCATCGTAAGATCAGCTGTTGCTC
>JBOGRG010000061.1:0-2921 GCA_050749365.1 Nitrosopumilaceae archaeon | reverse complement strand
TTTGCTGACCCCAGAAGAGACTAGAAAGTCGGTGGAAGATGCAATGTTAAGATGGGTAAGCCGCAGGTCTTTAACAAAACTGGGAGAGCCGCTTTATGCCATGGCCAGATATGAAAAGGTCAAACGTTGTAGCGTTCCATTAGGCGGGCATGGTTTGGTGTTGGTAAGCATGGAGCCCAATGCAGACCATGATAGAATAGTCAACCAAGTGCTCAAAATAAGAGACAAGTACTTGCCTCAATTGGAAGAGTGAAAAGTGTACAACACTAGCTGAAGCCAGCTCCAAACTTGCCGCTTCTTGTTGCATTTAAGGAGATTTAGTAAAACTAATTTTGTAATACTTCTAACGGCATAATATGAAAAGCGAGCTTGTAATGCAAATTGATGCGACAGTTATTATCGGTGTAATTATTCTAATGACGTTCCAGTCATTTAGTTCAAGCGCTTATGAGAAACAGTATGGTGAAGTTATAACTGAATATCGACTATTTCATGCTCAATATCTGGCAAATGTCGAATTGCTTAAGGAATGTGAAAACTCTACACCTGGTTCATGTCAACAATTGCATAATAAATTACGGGAAATAGAGTTACAACGTATGGGTGTGGAAGATTGGGTAACAAAATTAGGAATTGCCCCCAGCTTTGATGAATTTTTTTCTAATGTTACCTTTTTTTCTATAGGAGGATCTTTAATTGCCAACGTAATCAATCTTTTAATGGTTTTGCCTTTTGCGACATCTGCCATTGTTGAATCAGTTATAGCTTTACGAAGAAAAGATAAAGATGGGACAACTAAAGATGAGGCATCTAAAGTGGGAATAGGGGCAATGATGGGCGGTTTTGTGATGGTCGTTGTAGGATTTTCGTTAGTAATTTACCTTATGAATTGTGCCATTTTTGTTGATCAGAATTGTTTTGGAGTAAATAGCTTGTTTGAAATTCCTAAACTTCCTGAACTTCCCACCTATCTTAAGCCTTAATCAAAAAGATTATGAAAAATGCGAATAATACAAAAATACCAATTAAACCATTGATGGTTTTATGACAGAAAAGATGCGTGCAATGGTGCTTTCTAAATTAGCGCCAATTGAAACTAAACCATTAAAGCTTACAATGCTTGATAGACACCAGATCAAAAAACCAAACGAGATGCTGATACAGATAGAGGCCTGTGGCGTTTGCCACTCTCAACTGCATGGAATAGAAGGCGACTGGGTAAAGTACGGAATACCACCTAGCCTGCCAACAGTTCCAGGTCATGAGGTTGTCGGAAAAGTAGTCGAGGTTGGAAACAATGTTACTAAATTCAAAATTGGAGACAGAGCTGGCATCTCTCCTCTCCATGGTTCTTGTATGCAGTGCATCTACTGCAAGGAAGGAAAGGAAAACCTGTGTGATTCTATGGATGTTACTGGCGAGTCCTTGCTTGGAGGATATGCAGAGTACATTACAGTATCAGAAGACTTTGCAACCTTTGTTCCATCTAGTATGAGTCCAGAGTTTGCAGCTCCCTTGTTTTGTGCGGGGATAACTGCATACAAGGCGGTAAAGGCAAGCGAGCCTAAAAAAGGAAAGAGTCTTGGGATATTTGGTATTGGCGGAGTAGGACACATGGCAATCCAATTTGCCAAAGTTGAAGGATGCAAAGTGATTGGAATATCACGAAGCCAGAATCATCTTGATGTTGCAAGAAAACTTGGAGCTTCTACTGCGGTATATGAAAATGATCAAGCTAAATTTTTGTCAAAATTAAAAAATCAGGAAGGATTGCTTGACAGCGCTATAGTTCTTGCGCCATCAGAGAGTGTTGTTGACATTGCTATTAAGTCAGTTAAAAAAGGTGGAATCGTAGTCCTTGCTGTCTTTGTTGATATACCTAACTTTTTTGCAGCAGAAGAAAAGACTGTACGAGGGACTCTTATTGGATCAATGACGGATGCAAGGGAAGTAGTACGAATCACAAAAGAAAATGACTTAAAGGTTGTCTATAACAAATTTCCCCTTGAGGAAGCAAATGAGGTTTTGCTGAAACTGAAAAGGTCTGAGATTGAGGCAAGAGCAGTACTTGTTCCGTAGCGTACAGATTTTCTATCTTTTTTCTTTTTTTACGTAGCCTTTTTGTTTATAATTTAGTTTATCAAGCAAATTTAGATACAATGGAAACTCGTAATTTGATACATATAGTCCTACGCCTTCACTGTCTATTGTTTTATCAAGATAATACCTAAAATATTCAATTTCCTTTTTTTTAATTAGCCCTACATCAAGAAGATATCCTACTTTACCAAAGAAATCAAGTAGTGCATCAAAACTTTCTCTTATTTTTTGTTCTCCAGCATCATCAATTGTTTTTTTCTCATGATGTCTAAAAATTTCTAAATTAGATATCTCATACCAGTCATACTCTACTAGTGGATTGTCCCAATATCCTTTAGGAAATTTGTAATTATCTAACAAATCCTTTGCTATTCTCATCTCATTTGCGTCATCGTCAAATTCAGAGGTTAATGGCATTAGCGTATCCTTTCTTCTATTGATCTGATCCTTGTTATATTGATAAATTCCAAACAATGTTCCAAATACAGTAACTATAATGGTTACAAGTGCCACTGATGTCTCCGATATTTCGATTGGCAACTGTATACATACAAATACTGTTTGTCTTTTAGTGCTTTACGGTTGAACAAAAGAGAATTTCATACTGGAACAGTGACAAGATCAGCTATGATTCATGCATCCCCAGAAAAGGTTTGGAAAGAAATCGGTAACATTGCAAATTTACCCAGATGGATAGTTGGAATCAAAAAGTGTATTATAACCTCAAATAGAAAGAGAGGAGTTAGCGCAATACGTCTCATTACCTTCCAAGACGGCTCTTTACTTGAAGAGCAGATTGTAAGCTGGAACAATGGCAAATC
>JBOGRG010000060.1:0-2443 GCA_050749365.1 Nitrosopumilaceae archaeon | reverse complement strand
GTTTAAAGTATCAGTACATTTTTGCGGATCGCCAGGACCATTACTTAGCACTACTCCTTTTGGTTTGTAAGAAAGTATTTTTTCAATTGACGAAATCCATGGGAGCTGAATTACTTTGTATCCAATTCTTCGTATGTTTCGCAAAATTGCATTTTTTACTCCCGTATCAATAATCACAACAGCTTCGGCTTCTTTTCCATAAACTCGTGGCTCTTTAGTAGAGACAATGTCCATAAACTCCTCAGTGACATAGCTTTTTGTAGATGCCAATTTTTTCTTCAAGTCTTTTTCATCAATTTCTTTTTCAGAAACAGCGAGTGCTGCCATTATAACGCCATTTATACGCAATTTCTTTGTCAGGGCTCGCGTGTCTATTCCTGATATTCCCGGGATCTTTTCTTTGTAGAGCCACTCATCAAGTGTCATGGAGAGATTCCAGTGACTTGCAGTCAGAGACAATTCGTGTACGACAAGTCCTCGTACCTGAATTTTTTCAGACTCAAAATGTTTTTGGATCCCGTCTTTGTCTTTTATGGACTGATCTGGGACGCCATAATTTCCAACAAGCGGGTATGTGAGAGCAAGTATCTGTCCACTGTATGATGGATCTGTTAAGGCTTCGGTATAGCCAACCATTCCAGTATTGAAGACTGCTTCACCAAAAACCGTATCAGAATAACCAAAACCCATCCCATCAAAAACGGTCCCATCCTCAAGGACGAGCTTGCCAAACTTGCTTACGTGTTTGGCTTTTTTTATAGGAATTTTGAACCCTCGTCAAGTGAATTCTATTGGAGATTTAAGTTTTTTGATACTGATGTGCTGATTGTGTTTTGATTAAAAATGTCAGGAATCGTGTTAACTTATGGATTTGATTATCCAGCTCTGAATTGCTCGCTCCATTTGTAATAGGCGCGAATCATTTCCATGCTTACACTTGGTTTTCTTCTTGTGATTATTTCCTTAAAGTCCGCCATGGTAAGACTTCGTGGCTGCTGTCTTTCTTCACCAACTATTAGTTCTTGAGAATAGTTTGGAGAATTGAACAGCTCGTTTACAACCATCAATTGTGCAGATTGACAGATGTCTCTTATGTCACTTGCGCTATATCCATCTGCAAGTTTTGCAAGTTCAAGTGATTTTATCTTATCATCTCGCTTTAGTGGCGAGCTGTAAAGCTCAAACAGGTTCGTTCGTGCTTCAAGAGTTGGAAGTGTAACATAGATTCTTTTTGTGAATCTGCGCAGAAATGGCCAGTCAAGGCTCCATGGTTTGTTTGTGGCACCAATCACATACAGCTTTAGATCTTTTCCTTTGCCATTGATTCCATCCATTTCTGTAAGGAATTGATTTTTAACTCGAATCTCTCCGCCAACTTCGCTATTTCTGTTTCCTAATAGCGAATCAACTTCGTCTATGAATAGTATAACTGGCAGACCTTCTTTTTCAGCATAACTACGAGCCATGGTGAAAAGTTTTGATACGTTTTTTTCTGCCTCGCCAAGCCACTTGCTCATCATAGATGCGGCGTCTACATTTATGAAATAACCAGCAATCTCGCTTGCCGTTGCTGCAGCAAGAACTGTTTTACCACAGCCAGGTGGACCATAAAGCAGGATACCTCTAGGCCAGCCAAGTGGAAAAAGATCTGGTCTCTTACTTGGATATACAATTGATTCTCTAAGTGCGTTTTTTACATCTTCAAGTCCAATGACCTCAGCCCAGCTTACATTTGGCTTTTCTTTCATTATCAAATCTTCAAAATCGTTTCGTGCAAGTGAGGCCTTTTGTTGCTCCGGGGTTGCCTTTGGATCAACTACGGGCTCAAGATCAATGTGCGAGAGCTGTAGTGCCTTTATCCTGTTTTGGTATGCAGCAGAACGTTCCATGTAGACTTTGTTTAACTTGTTGTCTGGATACAGCTGGATTAACTTTACAAGCGATTCAATTGCTCGCTGGTAGTTTGTGATGGCCATGCCCCGTGCACCTTGAGAGTCGAGCTTTATTGCCTCTGCGGCAAATTTACTAGCGCTATTTTCTAATTCCTGAGGAGCTAAGCTCATATTACTAACTAAATTTCCACTGGGGTTTTTGTTAGGTATGCTTGGGTGTAAATTGGTGTAGAAGTATTGGTTAAATTAATTGGACTAGGAGCTGGCTCTGCCTTTTGTTTCTTATAGTCATCAAGTTTGGTTTGGACAAACCTGCCTAAAGCAAGGTCTCGTGCCACTTCCTCATGCAGATTTTGAATCTGTTGTAATGCGCTTTCCGCAGATATGACAAGGTCAGTTAGGTCATCCCGCAGTATATTTACGGAGTTTGCTGCATGCATTATGATTCCTATAAATTCCTCCAAAAACGCCTTTAGGTCCTTTTTGTCTTGGTATTTTGAAAGCAGATAGTCTGCAGCCATCATTACTTGTCTAAGGTCTTTTAGCTCTTC
>JBOGRG010000059.1:0-1560 GCA_050749365.1 Nitrosopumilaceae archaeon | reverse complement strand
CAATCTGTCTTTAATCAAAATCGTTAAAATCATCAAACAATTCATAGTGTTTGAATGAAAAAGTGCATTATTTGTGGATGTCAAGATCATCGTATAGTTGGTTGTGCTATTCACTGGTCAAAACGTTGCACCTGCTTCAACAATGAAGAAACTAAAACGAATTAAATTATATGCTGTTCACAAATATCGATATAATGTTCTCTACGCGTCTTGGCGTAATTTTAGTTCAGTTTAACTTTATAATGCCATAGATTTTACCACAACAGTAAATGGAGATATCAGCTAATTTTAACGCCAAACAAATTGAAGAACAGACAAAAACATCGCTTTCCTCACTTGATCTGCAAAAGCTGATCTTTGATTCCCCAAATAAGACAAAAAAGGTTGCATTTATCGAAGGTCCTCCGACAATGAATGGCACACCCCATGCAGGACACTTGCGAGGAAGAGTGATCAAAGACCTCTGGTACAGATACATGATCCTGAAAGGAAACAAGGTAATTTTTAATGCAGGATGGGACACACAAGGCCTTCCAGTTGAGCTTCAGGCAGAAAAAGAGCTTGGTATCACAGGAAGCAAGTCTGAAGTCATAGCATCAACTGGTGTTGAAAAAATAGTATCTGAATGCAAAAAAATCGTCCACAAGTTTAATGAAGCATGGGTTGAGGCAGACAAGCTTTTAGGAATCTCATTTAACCAACAAAACGCGTACTGGACATACAAAGACGAGTACATCGAGCGCGAGTGGCAATACCTCAAAAAGGCACATGAAAATGGAATTTTATCAGAAGGATTCAGAGTTGTAGCATACTGCCCAAGCTGTCAGACATCGCTTAGTCATTCAGAGGTAAACCAAGGATACGAAACAGTTCAAGACCCATCGTTATACTACAAGGTAAAGCTGCAAGACGAAGGCTTGTTTTTGATTGTCTGGACTACAATGCCTTTTACTCTAGTAACAGACGCTATGGTTGGTCTTAATCCAGACGAAGATTATGTGCATGCCAAAGTAGGAGCTGAGACTTGGCTTGTTGGTCAAAAAAGACTAGAAGAGTTTATGAAAGAAGTACGAATCGAAGACTATACTGTTACAAAAACCATCAAAGGCTCAGATATGGATGGCAAAAAATACATCCATCCACTTCTTGATGAGATATCAGGATTAAAGGAGTTTTCCAAGAACCCAAAGGCACATGTGACTGTAGCAGAAAACTTTGTTGACATACAAGCTGGAAGCGGGCTTGTCCATCTTTCTCCTGCAAATGGTGAGGAAGACTTTGATGTTGCAACAAAAAGAAAGCTTCCAATCTTTAATCCAATAAGTGACGAAGCTAAATTTACAAAAGATGCTGGAGTCTATACAGGATTATTTGTAAGGGATGCAGATGAAAAAATTGTAAGCTCCTTACGTGAAAAAGGAGCACTTGTCAAGATAGGCAAGATAAAACACCAGTATCCGTTATGCTGGCGTTCTCAGCACAAGCTTTTATGGCTTGCAAGAAGAGGATTTTTTTATTTCCTAGACAGGCTTGGCGACAAGGCAATCAAGGCAGCTGAGA
>JBOGRG010000058.1:0-1082 GCA_050749365.1 Nitrosopumilaceae archaeon | reverse complement strand
AGCCTGCACTGTTCCAAGCTGCTACGCGGTATGTTTGTTGATGTACAGCTAAAAGACCTGTATCTGTGTAGCTTGTTTGTGTTGTTCCAGTATTATTTACAAGAGTCGTGCCATTTCTTTGGATCCTGTATCCGTTAACGTCGCTGCTGGTGCTATTGACTGGTGCTGTCCATGACAGATTGATTTGAGAGCTTGATACTGCAGTTGCACTAAGATTTGTTGGTGCAAGCGGTACTGTCTGGTTTACAACCTGGGCCTCCGAAAGGCCAACAGGAATAACTAGTGAGCCAGCGAGAAGAACCAAAGCAAGTGAAATAGCTGTTGTTTTCACTGAATGATTTTTGAATGATTATTGCATATAACCATCGGGCAGGATTCATCAGTGAGATTTCTCAGCAAGCTTAAAGTATGCAGATGCAGCTGTACAATGTTTTATGTATGTTATAATTAGAATTATTATCTAGAATTGCTTTCTGCCTCAGTTTGTTCTAAAAAGCGAGTCTTGTACATATTTTTTTGATATTCTATTGTAACAGAACCATCAATGTTCTCGTTTAATGATATGCCTCGTATGGAAAAAGCACTGTTTGAGAATTTTGCTGCAAGATCGTATGGCATGGCTAGAACTGCCTTGTATACGTAGCCCATCTCTGTTGGGCATGTCACTGTGATAGAACCTTCATTTCCATGTCCAAGACAGTTCTCATAAAATGCGGCAGCTGCACTGTTCAGATATTCGGATGACGAGTGCGTAAACATGCTAGATTTTATTGTTTTAGCGGCACTGTTCTGGTTTTCAAACAGGTCAAGATACGCTACAGTAGAAAACCCTAAAACAAAGAATATCACAATGCCAAAAGTTATCAGTGCATCACGCAGTGAACGATTTATGCTATTTTTATTAGTCGCTTTCTCAAGAGCGGGTTGAGGCAGCATTATGGTATCCACTCTCATACCATTTCTTGTTTGCACTGACTCTACATACAGACATGAGTTATGAAACTGTTCTTCAGTCTTTAAGCCACAGATCTTGCAGATACATTGTGTTACCTTCTTACATTCTGGACACAGTGAACTAGAGA
>JBOGRG010000057.1:0-1260 GCA_050749365.1 Nitrosopumilaceae archaeon | reverse complement strand
CAAAGAAAAAATCTCCTGCGCAAGCAGAAAAAGCACAGCAAGCAGAGGCTGCAAAAAAAGAAGGCGGCTCAAAAAAGGGTGAAAAGAAAGACCAGAAACAAAGATCAACCATATCTGTGATAATAGATGAAGCTCAAACAATGAATTTTATCAAGGGCGCCAAAGTTTTCACAGTACAAGAAGTAGCGCGACAAGCAGGAGTCAAAGTTTCTGCAGCAAATGCGCTTTTGCATAAACTAATGCAAAACGGTTCAATAAAGAGAATAGGCGGATTTAGCGGGCATCACATCTATCAGCCTGCTTGAGTTATCAAAAATACATCGCCAGCTTTTACTTCATTTAATACATCCACATTCGATGTTATCTTTCCTATAGGTGTCATAGTTTTTGTAGATTCTGTATCATTTAGAAAGAAGCAGATCGAGCCATTTGATGTCATAAAAGCTACGTCGCCTTTTTTGAATTGAGAACGTTGTCTTTCTCCTCCTACGTTTATTTTGGTCTCCATGTAAACGAAACTATTGTTTATCATGTGAGCATTGCCTTCAAGCGGTAATGATCTGATGATGCTGCCAACAGTCAAGGGCGCAAGGTGGCGCTTTAATTCGCATTTTAACTGCGATTTTCCCTTGATCTCCACGGCTATCTCTACTTTAGAAACAGAACCTGCGCTCATTTTCCAAGAGGGGGATTATGAATTATATAACGTTTGTTCAGACCGCTATTCATGTCTGACGAACCTGCGGAGCTTAATCTAGATACGGAGGAAGTTCCAGAAGAGCCAGAAGCACCAGTAGTGGAAGAATCGGTTGTAGAGACTGTAGAGACAGAAGTCGGTGAAGAAGAGGAAATACCAGGCAAGAAAGCAAAGAAAGCCAAAAAGACAGATCTCTCTGCTGAAGAGATTGCGGAGCGAGAAAGACTACAGAAAATAATAGATGAAAGGGAAGTAATTGAGATAGATCCTGTCCACGTCCCAGTCGAGTACGAATCAACGGGAAGAGGCAAGATACACATAGGCCCTCCGACTCTAACGAGATTTGAAAAGGCTAGAATAATGGGTGCTAGAGCATTACAGCTATCTCTTGGCGCACCTCCGTTTATTCAGGTTCCAAAAGAAGTTGCAACGTCACTTGATCTTGCTTATGCCGAACTTGAAAAACGTGTTATACCTATTACAATAAAAAGAATGTTACCAAATGGTGATTTTCAGAACATACCGATCGATTATTTTAACTGATGAACCAATCATCGACAAGA
>JBOGRG010000056.1:0-10724 GCA_050749365.1 Nitrosopumilaceae archaeon | reverse complement strand
AGAAGGCGAGCTTGGAGGTATTGCTCCAGAAATTGACGGCCATGCAGGACAATTTTTCAGAAATCTAATCGATGGTGCATTTGATAACATGAATCCGTTTGCAAAAAATGATTTTAAAGTTGATATTAAAGAGTTTGGAAAAGATGGCAACAAACATTATGGTAGGTTCATACATTACTGGGATGAACCAGACATAGATCAGATCCCAGAAATTGTCGAGCCAACTATGCACGGCATGGTCGAAGTTATGCGTGGCTGTGGGCGTGGCTGCAAGTTTTGTGATGTTACACTACGACCTTTGAGATATTATCCGCCTGAAAAAGTTAAAAAAGAAATCGAAGTCAACATGAAAAAAGGTGGGCACACTTCTGCTTGGCTGCACAGTGATGACATTTTTGTTTACGGTCTAGATCCAAGAAAGACAAAGAACATGGCTCCAAACAGAGAAGCACTTGAAGAACTTTTTAGCACAGTCATGTCTACTGGTATAGGGCATACAAATCCAACACACGGAACACTTGCAGGTGCGATAGCAGATGAGAGACTGGTTCCAAATATCTCAAAAATCATTCGAGCAGGTCCTGATAATAAGATAGGAATACAGTGTGGTTTTGAAACAGGCAGTTTACGACTAATTGGAAAATATGCTGACAGAAAACTTTCTCCATACAAACCAGAAGAGTGGCACTGGGTGGTAAAGGAAGGAGTAAAGACACTAAACGAAAATCACTGGATTCCAGCATTTACACTAATCATGGGTCTTGACAACGATGAAACAGACGAAGATGCTTGGGAGACCATACGACTGATAAACGAACTAGAAAAAGAGCAGCCAGAATCAATGTTTACTACGACCCCGCTTACTTTTGTCCCGATTGGATTACTAGAAAAATCAGAATTCTTTGACATAGGCAACGAGATGGATGCTGTACAGCTTGGTGTGATGTACAAGACATGGCAACACAACTTCAAGTATGGAATTCAAAAATTCATGTCCAAGACTGGACACAACGACTCTGTGCGAAGAAAGGCCTTTACCGCTTTGGCAAGGACATTAGGTGGAGTTCCACTTGGTGCAATGGAAAGATTTGCTAGAAGAAAGGGTCCAGAGCACGAAAAGGTAATTGAGACAATCAAGGCAAGGTACTGGTAAATAAAACCAAATACATAAATTGAATCTGGAAAGAACTAATTCATGCCAACCCACGGATCGCTAACTAAAGCAGGCAAGGTCAGAGGTCAAACACCAAAGATCCAAGCCAGAGAAAGATATGGAATTATTTCCATCATGCGAAACAAGGAAAATTTTAGAAAAAGATTTGAACTAAAAAGGGTTCCTGGACAGAACAAGCCGGGACAGCGAAGAAGAAGGCCGTAGATTTTACAGAACCTGAGAAGGTAATGCGTGGTCTAAAGAAGAAAGACACACCAATTCTAACAGGCTATCAGTTGTTTCACAATTACATCCGACCTCACATGGCTTTAGACGGTAAAACTCCTGCTGAGAAATGTGGTATAAAGATCGAAGGGGACAATAAATGGATCACATTAATACAAAATGCTTCTAATCATTCTGTAAAATAAATCGCATTTCTAATTTCTGGAAGCCTTTTGAGAACTACTTGAACAATTTCTTGCAATTCGGATTCATTTGGTCTCCTATGTTTAAAAGTTGTATAAAATGTACTAAAAGTGCTGGTTATTTCTTGATAGAACATGCCAAAAAGAAAATCCTCGATCTTTTCAACATGAAATTCTTGCTTCACTATAGGATTTTCAAACATTTTCTTTTGTTCTTTGATTGTAGCGATTACCGCATCAATTATCTTTTCAAGCATACCACGATCTTCGGCTGATAAAACCATAAGATAGTAGATTATTTTGAAATTATTTAAAGTGGGTTGGAAACCATCAACCGACAGGTAACACTGAGAAAATCAACCGAAAATTACCAGAGCCACAGGTGGAAATATCAACCTAAGACTTAACAATGCCACAAAACAGATTCTGTCAAATTAGTGGGAGATAATTCTGCCTGTAAAGTGTCGGGAGATGGACTAGTCAATTTTATCAGTAATTAGAAGCCTGTAGTAACCTAATTCTTTTTCACGGTAATCAAAGCGGATCTCTTTATCGTCTAAACTAATAGTTCCGCTTTGTTCACTGTTCTCATCAACAGGAGAATTTTCAATCACATTATCAATCCATTTGGATGAGTTTTCTTCAACACCAGTATAAGACCAAACAGGGATTAAAACAAAAAGAGCATTCTTCACAATAGGCAATGAATGTGTAGTTTGTATAACTCCATTTTCATTTGATAAGAATATGCTTGTTTGGAAGATGTTATCAAATATTGATGGGTGAAAAACATCTGATTTTCCATAGTAGAATGTAAGATCACCAATCCAACCGTCAGTTTTGTGTATAATCTTATATGAATGAAATATTGCACCATCTTTCTGTTTTGAAGTAAGGTCTTTATCAAATTCTATTTTAAAATCATTTTTTTGGATCTGTACAAGATTATCTAATACAAACTGTTTTCGAATTTCAAAATCAGATGGTTGTTCTTGATTTTGCGAAATATTGCTATTAATTGAGGATGGTTCTGTTGAATCTGTGGGTGTTTTAGATATTGCATACCATCCTAAAAATCCACTGAATGAAACTACTGCAATAACTATGATAATAGCTATTATGATTCCTTTTGTATTTCTACTTAGATTCACTTCTTTGAGTTACTTGCATTCTGAATTAAGGTTATCCACTTATTGTCACCATTAATCTTTATTCCGCATTTTTCTGCTGGTGTTCTGTTGTTTAATGCCATATGCGATCTTATGTAGTTATGATAAATTTGATAACCATCAAACATTACTGAATCATCTTTTTTGATTCCTCTCATAACTTTCTCACGATCCCTAAACTCGCCATTAAACCTCTCCATTTTGTTGTTGTTCATGTCACCTTGCAAGTGTATATTTCGTATGTGTAAGGTTCTATCCTGCCTGTTTATTGTCCAAAACTCTTTTTGGTAAGCTTCTTCGTATGACCTTAAACCGTCTGTGATTATGACCTTTGGCTTAGATCCTATGATCTCCTTAGCTTGTCTGAATAAACCAGAAGCATCATGCATCTCTTTTGAATTTGCCACTTCCTTTGCTATCCAAAATCTTGTTTCATCATCCATTAGAGCAAACAAGTATCTCATATCGCCTTTTACTTTCACAAATACTTCGTCAGCTCTCCAAGCATCGCCCACTTGTGGAACAATTTTCTCTAGATAAGCTTGCATTAGTTCAGTGTATTTTCTAATCCATTTGTAGATAGTGACATGTGATACGTCAGCTCCTTGTAGTCGGAGGAATTTCTGAACGTTTCTTAGTGATTCTCCAGTGAAATAAAGTTGCATAGCTGATGTGATAGCTTTAGGATTGTGTTTCATCCTTTCAAAGCCTATGTTAATGCTAAAGGTCTTGTGACAATCAACACACGTAAACCGCTGAATATCTCCGCATTTGTTGTGTCGTATTCCAAACTTTTTGATCTTGTCAAACTTGCAGAATAGACAGCTTGTTACGTTGACTGGTGAAATTGTAACCTTGTTTCGCTCTCTTACTTCTTGTCTTAGCTTGATTGAAAATTCTATAGCGTGAATATGTTTACAGCAAACATGTCTGAAAATATGATCAGGACAAGTACATTTCCATACGCCATCTATCTTTACAACGTTGTATTCTCGCTTTGTTGTCTGTGATTTTACATGATAGAAGTTATCAGATACACGGATGAGATCGCTCTTTAGTGCTATTTCTTTTCCTTTTTGTTCACGAATGTTGTTTGGTATACCTATTAGTAATATACTATAAGGTATATTTAAACTTATTAGACGTAACATAGCAGAAGTTATATACTACTAGGTATATGATATTGTATGGGTGAAATTACGTTACATGGATACAAATGTGAAAGATGTGGTCATGAATGGGTTCCACGAGAAGAAGAAAAGCCACTTGTCTGTCCAAAATGTAAATCACCATATTGGGATAGACCAAAACTAGATCCAGCAAAACGAAAAGCGATTTTAAGGCATTTTAGAAATAAACAGGGAGAGAAAAAATGACTCAAGAACATAATACACATTCAGGAGACAGAATTAATGCTCAATGCTCAAAATGTTTTCATAATTGGTTTCCGTTTCTTGGTAAGGGTGGGATAAGTCTTCCGTATACATGCATAGTTATATGTCCAAAATGCGGTCATAATGAAACAATGACTTGGGCAGACGATGAAACACGAAAAAAATACACTCAAAAAATGTTGGGATTGTTAGATGATAAAACCACTAATAAGAGAATAATCGAATTAGAAAAAAAGATAACCATATTGCAACAAGAATTTGAACTAGAAAAAAAGAGAAGAGAATTAGCAGAAGTAGATACTCAATGGATTAAAGAATGGGCTAAAAGGCGTGAAAAGGACTTTGAAGATATAGATCTGCTTTTAGAGGAAGAGAGAGAACGCCAGAGATTTAGAGATGACATCGGAACTTGAAGAATTAGGAACGCTTTATCGTTCTAGGTTAAAGGAACTCATAGTATTGAAGGAGTTAAATGAAGAATTACTTGAGGTTACACATAACCTATTAACAAGAACTATACAAATCTGCAAAAGAAATAACATACCTATAGGCTACGAAACGAAGGCTTTGTTAAGTGAAGTTAGAAGAGCGTTGCACAATATTCATGGCATACCAAAACCGCAATCAACCGAAATTTTACACGATAAAGGATCAACCGACAACGTAACAGATCCACAAAACAACAACTTTATTAGGTACACGTACCGTACCATACGGTAATATGGAAGACCTACGATTGGAAAGTCTTGATGGTGTAGGTCCAGTAACCTCAAAGAAGCTTAGTGACGCAGGAATTCACAACATACTTGATCTCATTGTAAGGGGTCCTGTTGAGGTGTCTGAGATTACTGGCATGGACAAAGAAGCTGCGGAAAAGCTGGTACACAAAGCACGCCAGCAGCTTATTGAAGATGGCTTGCTACAAAAGGACTTTGTCACTGCAACTGAGATTTACAAAAGAAGGCTGGATATAGGCAAGATTTCCACTGGCACAAACGCTTTAGACACACTACTTGATGGAGGAGTAGAGACCCAAGCTGTTACCGAAGTTTATGGTGAATTTGGTTCTGGAAAGACACAGTTTTGCCATACAATGTGTGTAAATGTTCAAAGACCAAAAGACGAGGGTGGACTGGATGGGGGAGTATTGTATATAGATACAGAGAACACCTTTAGACCTGAAAGAATTGTTTCAATAGCTAAATCCAAGGGCCTTGATCCAGAAAAGGTGCTTGACAGAATTATTGTGGCCAAGGCATACAACAGCTCGCATCAAGAATTGATCATGCAGGAAGTAGGACCTGTAATAAAAGAAAATAACATAAAATTGATTATAGTAGACTCGGCTGTAGGACTGTTTAGGGCAGAATACCTTGGCAGGGGAACACTTTCTGATAGGCAACAGAGACTAAACAAGTTCATGCATCTTCTTACAAGGACTGCTGAGATATACAACGTTGCAACCATTGCAACAAACCAAGTAATGGCATCGCCGGACACATTCTTTGGCGATCCGACACGACCAATTGGAGGAAATGTTGTTGCACACACAAGCACCTACAGAATTTACTTTAAGAAATCTGGAAAGAAGAGAATTGCAAGAATGGTTGATAGTCCACATCATCCAGAACAAGAAGTGCTCTTTACTCTAACAGAAGCCGGTATATCTGATCCAGAAGAAGAATCAAAGAAGAAAAAGAAAGACGACGAGTAAGTGTTAAATTAAGGGCGACTTTGTTTATTCAAATATGACTACTAAGAAGCCTTCTGGTCACTCTCATGGCTTTATGCACAAGGCAAGATCTGTAATGACAAAGGATCATCCCAGAGGAGTCTCTTTTCTACTAAGAGAATACAAGACTGGAGAGAGGGCTCTTGTAATCATAGATCCGTCCCAACACAAGGCATTACCACATCGTAGATATCATGGTAAGGTGGGAACCATAACCTCTGTTGGACGAAGAACTGTAACGCTTGATGTCAAACTTGGCAACAAAACAAAAACTCTAATCACAAGGTTAGACCATATCAAGCCATTTGGTGTATAAACATGGAAGAGATAAAAAAGAAACAGCCCATTTCTATTTCTGAAGTCAAGGAAATAATGGAAAAACAAGATCCTGAATCCATGGATCAGATACAAAGATGGACATATGATTATGTGTTAAAATTTGCTAAACTTGATGCCAAGACTGCAAAAAAACTAAAGCAACAACTTGTCAAAGATTGTGATATCACAGAAGAAGAAGCAGTCGAGATAGTAAATAACCTCCCAACCACTGAGGCAGAGCTTCGAGCCTTTACTTTTGGCTGGAAAAAACTAATCCTAGCTGAAACGCTAGAAAAAATGCTGAAAATTATCAAGGAGCATACATAATCCTAGGAAGTGGATTGTTATTGGAAAGAACTCAACCTAGAAAGTATGAAGAGTACGCATACGTCTTAGACTTTGTACCAAGAGGAAAATCTGTTACAGTACGGGGACGAGACGGAATCATAGTTACTGCAATAGGAGAGGACAGACTAACAATACTAGAGTTACTTGGAGTACCAAACTCTACATTTGAGATTGGCGAAAAAGTTTACATTGGAAAAGAGGGACGCACCAAAGTCTTATCGGTTTTGGGTAGATTAGAATACAATAATATTTCACCTGCAGCACAAAGTGAGCTTGCAGGTGTAATAGAAAAAATCGTTGCGCAAAATGAGCAACGGTTTGTGGACTATCTAAACAATGCACAGCCACTTACTCCAAGAATTCATGCGTTGGAGCTAATACCAGGCATTGGCAAGACATACATGAGAACAATGCTTGATGAGCGCGAAAAGAAAAAGTTTGCTGACTTTAAGGACTTGCAGGAAAGAGTTGGACTAAAAGAACCTGTAAGGCAGATTGCAAAGAGAATCATTGAGGAAATAACAGGGGAATCAAGAATGAATCTCTTTGTAAGGCGATGAATAAGCGTCACTTACTTGGCCAACACTTTTTGATCTCAGAATCGATTGCAAAATCCATAGTAGATTATTGTGGAATAACAAAAAAAGACACAGTTTTAGAGATTGGCACGGGAAAAGGAATACTAATTCCCTTTCTTTGTCAAGCTGCAAATAAAGTCATATCTGTGGAAAAAGACAGAGAACTATACTTGCAAGCATTGGAAAAGTTTTCAAATTTTTCAAACCTTAGTTTAAAACATGGAGACGGCTTTAAGTTAAATTTTGATTTCACAGTTTTTGTATCAAATCTGCCATATTCTGAGAGTCGCAAAGCCATAGAATGGCTAATACAAAAGAAATTTTCTCATGCCGTAATAATGGTTCAAAAAGAATTTGCTGAAAAACTAGCCTCAAAACCTGGCAGCAAAAACCACAGGGCAATAAGCGTGCTTGCAAACTATTGTACTAAAATAGAGCATCTCATGGATATACAAAAATCAAATTTTTCTCCCACTCCAAAAGTTGACTCGGTTGTGCTACGATTGACTAAAAGACACCAAATATCAAAAAACATCATAGAAACGGTAAACAAGCTTTTTTCATATAGACGAAAGACAATTCATAATGTTGCCAAACAGTTTGGCCTCTCGATAGATTCGAACCAAAGACTAGAAGACCTGACAGATGAGGAAATAGTAAAACTTGCAAAAAAAATTGGCCAAAACTGAGTATTATTCTCCTGCTGAAGATACCATATTTATTGCAAATCACATACAAAATGAAAAAGGAAAATATGCTCTTGATATTGGCACAGGATCCGGATATTTAGCACAAGTCTTGTTACCCAACTTTGCGATCGTGGTTGCAACAGATATTAGCTTTGAAGCTACAAAAGTGGCATATTCTGTAATTGAGAATTGTGTTTGCTGTGATTCCGCAAACGCACTTTGTTCCAAATTTGATCTTGTTGTATGCAACATGCCATATCTGCCATCAAATGAAATAGCAGACAAGACTGTAGATGGCTTACATGAAGGATTGGTGATTCCGCTTCAGATAGTAAAATCTGCTAAACACGTCATCAAAAAAGGCGGTAAGATGATTTTCTTAACATCATCTCTTGCAAATTACAAAGAATTACTAAAACAAACTGAAGCTATAGGATTTCACGTTAGGCTAATTGCAACAAAGAAAATGTTCTTTGAAGAATTAATTCTTGTTGAAGCTATAAAATAATTACTTTCTGAGCTTTTGTTTTGCTACTTCCGCAATTACTTCAGCCATTTTTGACGTAGTCGCATTACCACCAATATCATATGTGACATATTTCCCTTCGTTAATTACTTGTTCTGTTGCTGCAAAGATTGCATTTCTGATTTGAGGTTCTCCAAGATATTCTATCATCCACGCGCCAGATAATATAGCTGCGGTGGGGTTGACCTTGTCCATTCCCTTGTATCTTGGAGCGCTTCCATGCGCTGGCTCGAACATCGCATATGAATCCCCTATGTTTGCAGAATACACATTTCCTATAGAACCAATGTTTCCAGAAGCGCATTCTGACACTATATCCATAAACAGGTTTGTGCTTAACAATACAGAATTGTTGAACCTTTCTGGATTTTTAACAAGTTGCTGTGTCATGTTATCGATGTAATATTCCTCCACGTCTATTCCAAGATTGTCTCTGACTGCCTTTTCAACCTCGGTCCAAAATATTCCATCAGTTTCCTTGAGGATGTTTCGCTTTGTTATCGCAAAGATCTTTTTTAGATTGTGTTGTTTTGCCCATGAAAAGGCTGCTTTTACTATTCTTTGACAGCCTTTCTGGGTGGTCTTTCTTATTGCTATGGCAGCATCATCCGACAACTTAAACTCAATTCCCGCATAGAGTCCTTCAGTTGCCTCCCTAAAACATACAAAGTCAAGCTTTTTGTTTGGTGACAACCTATCGTATGTCTTGATCGGTCTTATGTTGCTGTAAAGCTCAAACTTTTGCCTAATGGTAACGGCTACACTTCTAGGTGCATTTGGTTGAGGAATCGTAGTAGTTGGTCCCTTGTAACAAGCATCGCTTTCATCAAGCAGTTTCATAGTAGAATCCGGAATATAGGTTGCGCCACCATTTTTTTCCCATTGCTCAGAACCTGCTTCACACAAAATAAGCTCACTTTGTGTGTTGCAGTATTTCAAGACATGTAGCATGGCATCAACAAGCTCAGGACCAGTACCATCTCCTTTAATGACTGCAGCTTGCTTTGCCAAAACAGCCAAGTTTGTAGATCCAGTATATTTAACTCTAACTAGGAAATTTTCGTTTTTGAGTAAACGATCATAATCAAAGCTAACCCTTAAACAATGATTGTACATTGATTATCTTAAAATCATGAAAATAGTGCAGCTCTCAGACATTCACGTAGGTTCACAATTTCGAGAACAGGTATTCGATGATGTCATAGAGGAGGTAAATGATCTTGGCCCTTCAGTAGTTCTTGTTACAGGAGATCTGACAAATGAGGGACTCTTAAAAGAGTATGAAAAGTGCAAAGAAAAGTTTGCCAAGTTTGAAGTAGATAAAATCATTGCAATCAGCGGAAATCATGACTATAGGAACACTGGCTATCTGCTGTTCAAGAAATTCTTTCCATTTCAAACAGTCAATGAGTTTGATGGTGCAGTTATTGTCACTTTGGGAACGGCAAGGCCAGACAGGGATGAAGGCGAGGTTGGCTATAGGCAGAACTTGTGGCTTGAACGGACCTTGAAAAAATACCCAAAAAAGCTCAAGATAGTGGCAATGCACCATCATTTGATAGGAATTCCTGACAGCGGTACTGACAGAGTGACTGTAATTGATGCAGGCGATGTGCTACGAACTGCCATATCAGGTGATGTAAATCTAGTTTTATGCGGTCACCGACATAGACCTTGGATTTGGAACTTTGGAAATCTTTCAGTAGTAAATGCAGGGACTGCATCATCTGAGAGGACGCGTGGTCTTTTTGAAAATACTTACAACATTATAACCATTGAAAAAAACAAGATCAAAGTAGATCTGAAAATTGTTGGTGGAAAACGTATGCCTTTACAGGATCTTGTGACAAACTATACTAGATTTGGTGAAGAGTAAGCTAGAATATTTCTCTACTTCAGATGATCTAATTTTGAATTTATCTACTGTTGTGAAAGTTTCAATTTTTCGTTCTATAGGAGAATCTTTTGTGTTGTAAGAATCTGATTATGTTGTATGATGTTATAAAAAATAGCTAAAAACGAGTTATCACTCGTATATCATTAGTTTCTTTTCCTCAAGCATTGTGTGTAGATTATGTACTGACCTGTATACTTCGGATTCCTTTTTTGCACCGGTACATACTAATTTTCCTGTGGTAAAGATCAGAATTACTGTTTTTGGATCAAGCATTCTGTGTATTAATCCAGGAAACTGTTCTGGTTCATACATGCTTCGTGGTAGGCTTCTTGCTGCTTTTTCTAGGTGAACTTTTCCACCAAGGTTTACAGAAGCCACTATATTTTGAATTGTTATTACGGGATCATTTTTTATCCTTATTTTGCCCTTTCGAAGCTTTTGTACTACACTTTTGACCGCGCTTACTGACTGTTCTTCGGATTTTGCTCCGGT
>JBOGRG010000055.1:0-3731 GCA_050749365.1 Nitrosopumilaceae archaeon | reverse complement strand
ATCTTGGCCTCTACTGCCTCGTTGGTTAATTGTTCAGTGAAGTTAAATTGTTCCCAAAACACATTTCTGACTGTTTCATCTATCTGTATGACAAACTTTTCAAATGCTACTCTTGGATCAGTTTCTATAATTTCAGCACTGGTTTCTTCAGTATCATTTTTTAATTGAATAAAGGAAATTTTTCTCTGCTCTTCAACAAATTGCTTTTGTCGTGCAATATTTTCTTGTTGCTGTAATTGTTCCGCTAGTTGATATTTACCTTGTTCTATCAGTTCTTGAATTGTCAAGGAGACTGGGTTGTATACAAGATTGTCTCCTACTGTGGTTATGACTTCGTTTGGATCTAAAGGCGGTGCTTCATTAGATTGTGTGCCAGAGGGGTGCACGGAATATTCCAGATTGTAGATACCATTTCCATACTCATTTTTTGTTACTAGAATGTTTACTGTGTAATTTCCTTCTTTTGCAGCCTTTGTTGCTTCATATCTAAAATTGCCAGTCGAATCAGGAACTGTCCAAATGGTCCATTCTGGAGAGCTTATTTTTATAAGCGCCGTGGTAATTGGCTTGCCATCTTGGTCTGTGATGGTACCTCCAACTACTGGGAATTCTCCTGCCTGAAGTGGATTATTTTCTATGCCTGCATTTACGATCAGGTCTCCAAATGATGCGGATACTGGCGTAATTGTAAAACCTAAAAGAATTGCCATAGTTAGGCCTGAAGTGATAATGTACTTCATTATGGGCTTCTCTGACTTGGAGATTTAGAAGCCGAGGGTGTATTATTTTTCTCAGTTCGATATCAGTTTGTTAAGTAACTTATCATGAAGAGTTATTGTATTTAGATGACTAGGCTTGTATTGTGGTTTTAGTGATTTTTTAATCTGGTAATAGCAAAAACTGGTGCTACAAAGTACATTCCTATATTTAGTGATATAATGCCTATTCCATAAGCTAGCATTTCAGCCTCGGAATCAATGTCCACATAGCTCAGAATTGAGAGCGTTGCGAGTAGAGGGGTGATTGTAACCTTGACTGCTTCTTTGAAGATGGGATTTTCTCTTTCCCAGTCTGCCACTGTTGGACTAAAGGAATAGTATATCGAGTTGAATGCTTTCATAAACGCTTTCCCAGACTCTGTCTGTAATATTATATTGTCCCTTGTTTCTCTCAGAGTCTGAACTTCTGGAGCTAGCTCACTACCAAATGTAGCAGTCGCAATTAAACAGCCTACCTTGCTTATATCACCGCTTCCAACTGCTCCCACATTAGTTTCTGCTTGAGCTTGTTTCTTTCCAACATTGGTGAAATATTCCTCCCCCGTCTTAAGTATCGCTTCTCGTTCTTCCGCCATTGATTCATAGCCTACTATGTCAAGTTGTCTTTTTGCATATTGAAGTTCGTCCTCTGCTGCTTTAAGCTGTGCTTCTGCCACTTCAAGTTGGTCCCTTGCTTTGCCAAGATCAGTTCTTGCTTCGGCAAGTTGTTTCATTTCATTCAATAGTTTGTTTTCCACAGCTGTAACTTTTGCCTGATCTGTGGCAGGATCATTTTGTACTTGCTCAAGTTGTGCCTTTACTTCATCTACTTCTGTTTTTTCTTTTGCAACTTGTGCTTCTGCCTGTTTGACTAGTTGTTTTGCATCGTCAACTTTCTGTTTTGCTTGTTCAACTTTCATCTCAGCCTCTGCAACTCTTGCCTTCCTAAATTCTACTCCATCGCTTTGTGCATAAGCGATCATCAAATTTGGTAGAACCAGATTCGTGGCAAAAAGAAACACCAAGAGAATTCCCAATATGCCGCTAAATCTGATCGCATTGCGATCTAGACGCATTTTAAGGATCTTCAAAACATTATATAAAAAGATTTACTTATTTTTTAATTTATTATACTTATTTGTGCCTAAAATAGAATTAGTATCATATTTCGATCAACAGTTGGAAAAAACCGTAAATATCATTTTGTTAAAGACTAGTCATGGAATTTGTTGACGTTTGTTACTATCTTGTACCTGCAAGCCTTGGAGTATTTGGTCTTGGTATGACAGTCTTTTTACGCCGATCTATGAAGGATGAGCCAAGCAAGATTGAAAGAGAACTACAGAGACTAGCAATTAATGCAAAAAGTAGAGCAAAAAGATCCAGAGATAAAATTAACGACTTTTAGGTTCTGTATAAATACATGGTAAAAAAGAAGATTCAGCCAAAGCCAGCTGGTGATTTTGGTCGCCAGTATAGAATTGGTATGAAAAATAGACGTAAGCTTGGAAGGCAAGTCAGACATTATGACCAAGGTTAGGAATTATATTCTTGAATAGAGAATTCATATCGTGCCCTTTGAGCGCAAACCCATACACCAAGAGCCAACATGCGCGATGTGTGGAAAACCAATCAAAAATCATACACCCGTAGAAATGAAAGGGTGTATGGAAGAAAGACGAAGGCATTCAAAAATAACACATTAGTATCAATAGCAAATATACAATAACGATCTGTACCACAAGAAACAAATAGCAAATGCATTGACGCCATATTACATACATGCCAGATTTCACATGTCCTGACTGTGGTAAAATTATCTACCATGAAAACCAGACAACTCTTGATATACAAATAGGAGTGCATAAAAAATTCTGTACAAAAAAACCCGGTGATGTCAAAAGCCACATGCATAGAGCACCATATGAAACTGAACCTATAGATGAAGCCAGAGCATTGGATAATTCTGGAAATCCCATATTGAAAAGATAGCTATAGATTCAGTATCTTATCAAATTGGCTACTGATTCCAAGTCATGATGTTTTAATTGTAATTTCCTCACCATTTCCAACAGGCACAGTCACTGTCTGGACATTCGGTTTGGCTCTGACGTAATTAGCATATTTTGTCATTTCTGAGGCAAAATGTTCTGGTAAGAGCATGTTGTCTACTGCAATAATTCCGCCTACTTTTACCATAGGCAGACACATATCAAAATAATCTATAGTGTTTTCTTTGTCTGCATCAATGAAAACAAAATCAAATAAATCATTATCATTTTTATTATTTTGATTCTTTAACATCTTAGATAAGATTGACTTGGCCTGCCCTTCTCTAATATCTATAATATTTTTTACACCACCCTCAGTGAAATTTTTGTTTGCTCGTTGAACTTTTGATGTATTTTCATCTATTGTGATAATTGGTTTTCTTATTGTATCGTTTAGATTATGTTTTATTGCATCAGCAAACCAAAGCGTTGAATAACCAGTGGAAGTACCTATCTCTAGTATTTTTCTAGCTTTCATAGCTCTTAATATTATATTAAAAAACATGCCAGTCTCAGCTGTGATTGCAAGCATTCTATCATCATGTGGAACAGTTGACTCTCCAGATCTTTCCAGATTTGCTTGTTCTTCCAGTCTAGACAAAACTTTCCATATCTTGCTATCCATACAAGTAACATTTTATATTTTACAACATGAATTTTAATGAAGTGGCAGAACTTTCAACCAATGACAAATTGATCCTAGTTCAATATGCCATAACCAAATATGAGACTGAAAATACCTTAATTGAGAAACTCAACAAGATACTTTCACCCAAAGATGCCAAGTAGGGCTATTGATACTCTGATCGCACACAAACAGTTCGAAGGATAGGTACTGATGTTTTACAAAATAATGTCAGTCATACTGGAGAACTCCCTAATTTGCCAGAACATCTAAAACCCATACTTGATAGTCTATAGT
>JBOGRG010000054.1:0-14856 GCA_050749365.1 Nitrosopumilaceae archaeon | reverse complement strand
GATTTGGAATGGCGACAAACATGTTATTATAAAGCTCAGGCTGATTGGAAAAAAGCTAGTTCGCTTGCAATATTAGCACAAGATAATGCTAATAAATTATGGAATATTATGATTGAAGAGCGTGAATGTTTAGAAGAAGCAACGAGTGTATGGGAGATTGCGGCAAAAAAGGTAGAAGATTTGAGTTATAGTTTGAGCGGACAACGACCGCGCGGCGGTTGGGGAATACGGAAGGTGTAATATGATGCGAGAGGAAGCATTGGCAAAGGCCAAGGAAGCTGTTTGGCGAAAGGCTGAGTTGGCTCTTGTTAAAGCGGCTGTCACGTTACAGTTAGCTACAGTTGCGTGGAAATCTGCTGGGGCCGAAGCCGAGCAACGGCTCGAAACTGCGTGGCGACTTACCTGGACCGAAGGCTTAGGGTTTAAAACTTGGAGTTTAAAATGAGGCAAGAGGAAAGAGTCGAGGCGGCCAAAGTTGCGTGGAAATTAGCCGAGGAAGCAGAGGCTGCGTGGCAGTTAGCTCTTAAGGTAAAGGTCGAAGCTGATATCACGCGGCAACGAGCCAAAGCTGAATTTGTTAAGGCAAAATCAGTGGCTATGAAGCGGCTTCAGGAAGCAGAAGCTGCGTGGAATCTAGCTTTTAAAGAAAATAATGTAAAATGATGCAGAAGGAAGTAATAGAGATGATGGAAGAGCTCGAAAAAGAGGAAGCTACGTGGCGGTTGGTTTATAAAGCAATGGTTGACGCGGAGACTGCGCGGCGATCGGTATGGGTGGATATGGCCGCACTACGGGTGGCAATGGATGAAATTGTTAAAGCAAAAGTGGTAGCTTCGGAACGACTTACTGAAGCTGAAAAGCGGTTTGAGAAAGTGGAAGCTACGTGGCGGTTAGCTTTTAAAGCAATGGTTGATGTGGAGCGGTTGTCAACAAGATGGATTTAAGGAGACGTTCTATGAGGAAAGCAAAATTGGATGTGAATGAATTTAGTGATCACATGGACAAATTGTTATTTCGACCTCCTACGCAACTCGAACGCGATCTAGCTGTAAAAATGAAGATGGATATAGAAAGTTCTATGATTAGATCGGTAAGTGTAATGGAGGTTGTTTTACCAACTAATGATGTAGTAAATATAATGTTTACGGTTCTTACTCTATTACTTGTACAATCTGCTAGTTATTTTAAGTTTGATATTGAAGAAATTAAATTTATTATAGATGAATTCGAAAAGGATCGACGCAAAAGTTCAGGGAAGCATGACATACGCAAGCGCACCTGCTTTTAACCATGTTTTGAGTGGTAGTAATGCAATTAGAATTAATATTGCTGCTGTCGCAATTAGCAATGTTATTACGTAATTTTCACCGTTACGCGCAAAGAAATTTGTTACAGGTCCATTCCAAAACATTGTTTCACTCCTTAGTATAATCCAAAGCTATTCCTGCGACCCCCGCCCATGACGGGTGAGACAGCCGCATTTAAAACTTGCGATGCGGAAGCTCCAAGGGCTTGCAGAATTTGTGCTGTTTGTGAATTTTGAGAAATTATCACAGAAATCATTGCAAGACCAACAATACCAGTGAAAATGGCAATGATCACTCCAGTTCCAGGAATTTCAGGAGTTTCGTGAGCCATTTTGTTTTCACTTTCTGTTTTGCTGTCTGCTTCGTTGCCTTCGGCTTCTCGCAGCTAAAGGCTTTGGTTAATGAAACGTGAATAGATTATTCGGTTCACCTTGACCAGGAGCCCTCGAAGCTTCTGCACCCCCGCCTTTGGTAATCCACGGATTAGGAGCGGAGGGCTGGTATGGGAATGGATTGAGAGATAAGCTTAGACCTAGTGGAGTGAAGGTTGGCGCGCGTAATTTAAAGCCCGCGAAAATACCTGGACCTTCGGTTTCATTTAATGGATCGAGGGCGACCGGGCCCGCGAAAGCCGATAGTAGTACTCCAGTCGTACGGGCGTAATTCCATATGATCACGATTGTCGATGCAGCGACAATAATGAGTGCCCATGTTCCAAATTTAATATGATCAAGTGATGTCATTGCTTCTCTCTGCGATGTATTACTTATATATATATATCATATTCCACATGATCAAAGTTGTTGCTGCGGCAATAATAACGAAATCAAGTGATGTCATTGTTTCCTGCTTTCTGTCTATCGTGGGAAGAAGCCCGGAAAATTGCGTTCACTTAGTCGCGAATCAAATATATTCGGATATGCTCTGGTCGAATTCTGTGAACCTATAATCCCAGGCTGATTTGCAATCGGTACTGGCGATAGCATTCCTTCGCCGAGCGCATAGGTTGCTTTGCCTACTTTAACGATATCAGTTTCACGTGGTGCTCTCACGTTTAGCGCCTTAGCAGCTTTTTCGAATAGTGTCGGATTGCTTAATATATAAATCATAATAACTAAAGCAATTAAAAGTTTTGAGGCAGCAGGAATTCCTAAAATTGTTCCCATTAGATAGATTGAAATAATTCCGCCTGCAAACCAAAAAAATCCACCTTCACCTACAAAATCCATACGTAGTTGCTGAGCAACTTCGTTGTGATTACCTTTGATTGCTGTTACGATTGCGAGTAGTCCGGCAACAAAAAAGAATAGTGGCATTGCTTCGCTCCGCTCGCAATGACGTGTTAGTTTACTCTTCCAGTTTCTATAGTTGACATGGAAGAGACCGACATTTTTTTCACAAAAAAGGTAAAAAAATCGGCAAATGATTGTAATATTTGGGGTACCGCTGTTTGATTTGAAACTGCAACGGCAATCATTGCAAGCATGATAGCGGACATTATGAACCAATCGATTGTTTTCATTTTGCTTCCTGCTTCGCGACGCTCGCAGTCGCAGCTTGTTTTGCTTCCTGTTTCGTCCTGCTTCGCTACGCTCGCAGCTAAAGGCTCTGCGTTCGCAGCTAAAGGTTTCGAGGACTGGGGGTCGACGGTAAGAATGGCACGGTCCCTGGAACCACTCCACCTTGAACCCCACCAGGCGGCAGATTACTATTATTTTTTGGCGGTACATATACAAGTAATGTTAGATAGTTTCCAAGACTTCCTTTTACAGTAATGAAAATCAAAAATAAAATTAAAAGTGCGCCAAATGTGTAATTTGAAAGCATTGCTTCCTGCCTCGTCCTACTTCGCTGCGCTCGCAGCTAAAGGCTCTGCGCTCGTAGCTAAAGGCTTGCAATCGGCTATCCTCTACTGCCCCGATTGGTAATAAAATAATTTGGTACCCAACGGCGTCCTGGAGGCGACATATGAGACCCTAAGGCTTCCCCTAGTATTCTTTCACGTGGGAGTATAGCAGGTTTGCTTGTGGCGTCAAATGTAAAAACTAATAGGCGATCGTTTGCGTCCTGCTTTGCTGTTATCGCTCCATTGCGCTCTCGAGAAGTGCGAAGTAACCACAGCCCCATGGCTAAACCTATAATTAATGGTATTATCGGAATGATCATTGCTTTTGTTCACTCATAATTTTAACGATTTCATTAAATTCGTCATCTATATTTAATGTTTGAATTATTTTTAGCGCAATTAATAAGCCATGTTTCGGTGTGATAAAATATGTAACCTCATCATTAAGCATTAAATTAATTTTATCATATACACGTTTAATATGATATGATTTTAATGATTGTGTGTTCATTTTGTTTTGCTTCCTGCTTCGCAACTAAAGGCGTCCTGCTTCATCTGCCTTCGGCTTCTCGCAGCTTCGGTTTCGTCCTGCTGCCTGCCTCGTCGCCTTCCTGCTTCGCTACGCTCGCAGTCTATTGCTCCAGGGGAGACAGTGATTTGCCGGTAGAGGGCGTACTGAAATAATACACTGCTCCGGCCATAAAGGCAAGCCCTAGAAGTAAAAGTCCACTGCGAACGAAAAGATTTCGTATATTATCGAAGGCTCGATCAAAAAGATTGCGTGCCGAAAATCCAGTCCATAATGCGATATTCTGCGCGGTTGCGGAAGCGCGTTGTTCACTTTCACTGATTTCTCTGCCTAATTCTTGTGCGCCTTTGCGAACAGTTTCTGCACCTTTTGTGGTCGCCTCGGAAGTTACCTTGCCCGCCGTCGTCACGGCCGTAACACCTTGCGCTTCCCACATTCCAGAAAGAACATCACCGGTTACTGCAGCGCGCCCCTGATCTTGTGGCGTTGCCGGGCTGCCTTTGCCGCCTGGCGTTACCGAGGCAATCCGGCCTGGCGGCGGGGATTGCGGTCCTTTGCCTCCTAGTAAAGTTGAACTAGATTTTAAACCTTTAATAGGTTCCTTGTATAGAATGTTTTGCAGAAGTGGATTGCTACTACCTTTTGGATAATGAGTACGCCACCATTGACCAAAACGTACGAGTTTATCATATCCTTGATTGCGAACAGCGTGCCAATGACGCAACCCACCTTTTGCTATAATATCAATAGAAAATTTGCCTTGTGTGTCTACGTTCGCCATGCTTGGAAAGCCATATTTTTTCGTAAAATCTTTCGCAAGGTAATTACTATGTAGTTGAAAGGGTCCATAAGCAATACCTGGCGGGTCTGGGTTTGAAAAATTTGTAAACCAATTTCGAGTAAATGGACCACCTTCATATCGTATTAATCCTGTGATTAAATCAGGATTTACCCCTCTTTCTAAAGAGTAAGCACGCATTCGTTCAATATAGTTGTTAATCCAAGCCATTTTACCACCGTTGCGAGGACTGTGACTGCAAGCACAGAGCCTTTAGCTGCGAGCGCAGCGAAGCAGAATCAGCTCATAATAAGTTTTGCTTCTGCTTCTCGTCTATTTTTATTTACACTATTATTATCAAATCTGCGAGCATATACTGCACTGGAAATATCAGTCTGACTACCATTTCGTTTAATAGTTTCCGCTAAAGTTTGAGTAAGTTTTCCATAATTGTAACTAAAGGATAATAAGGCACCTTGAGCATTTGGCGTTAAACGTTTCCATTGTTTTAAACCGGATTGTTTTATTATTGTTCGTTCAAATTGAGGTAAGCGTACACTTAAATTTGCTTCTGCATCTTCGCGAGTAGTTTTATCATAGCGTTTAACTCTAATCTGTTTCGCACCCATTGTATCGGAACCATATCCATTTCTCCACGCGTTAACATCCCAATAAGCTTGTGATTGAAAACCTTCCCATTTGCGCAAAAATTTTATTGCAATATCATAATTATTTGTTTGGCCTGGAAGTTGTTTTCTACGTTTTGCAACCCAAGAACCAATATAATCAAATAATATTTTGAGACATGTTTCAACAATTAAAGTTATGATCTTTTGAAAAAATCCGGGAGAATTTTCAAGCACCTGTACCGCCTTGTCCCGGCAACATTGGTTTAGGAATAGGATCGCCGAATTTCACGTTTGGCATATAGTCTACAATTCTTTGCCAAAATTTGCCATAACCATATTTTTCTGGTTTACCATAAATTGGTACAAGTGGCTGGTATCCTTCAGATATTCTTAAAATATTCATAAACATTTCTTCGAATTTTTGAGCCGTAAGAATAGGCATTGGAGGTTTCTTGCCGCGTCCTTTTTTCTGGCCCCATGCCTCATATTGTGTCTGAGTTGTTGCAATAAAACTTTGTGATAGCGCTTGTAACATTGCCGCTAATTTTCCTAATTCCAATTGCTGTTCGCCAAGTGTAATATCACCCTGTGTGGTTATATTTGCGAGCGATATTATTCCTTCTGTCTCAGTTTTGAGACGTTCTGTTTGTTGAGCGCTTTCAAATAAAAACATTTCCTTTTGAAAAGCTGTTAAATCAAATTGGCTTTTAGAAACAAGTGCCAGTTGTTCTATTTGACTTTCAAGAAAAGATTGACCTAAAGTAGTTTGAGCTGTTATTTCTTGACTTTGAATATTTGCTTGTATTTGTGCGATTGCGGCTGCTGAATTTGCTTCGATCTGTCGTCCCGCAAGCGACATTTGTGCGGTAAGTAAACCGGGATCAAGACCCGGATATACGGGCGCGGTTTCCTCTTCGCCGCCGTCGCGTGTCAAGAGCCATATTAAAATTGCGCCGGCTAGAACCGCGCCACCAATTAGATATGGATATTTTTTAACTATTTCCCAGAAACGTTGAAACATTTCTAATGATCACTTCACATTCCAGGATAAACATAATTATTTGGTGATTGCATCGGACTGGGCGTCGACAACGGCGTCAGTCTTGTGTCGCCATGCGGGATCGGCATCCCCTGCCACCTTAGCATCCACGGATGCCATGCGGGTAATTGATAATGAACAAGTTGTTTCAGAGGAACATCACCCGAGCCGTACGAAGTATAATGCGGCAATGCTAATATAGAGTAGGCGAATTGGGAGGCCCGGCCAATGCCTGGAGGCATCCGGAATGTCCATTGCGGATAGTAACCATGATCGGAAATTTGTCCTATCCGCAAACTTTTTGTTTCGAGGCGCACAGCATTCATTTTAGCGCCCCTATCAATGTGCCGTCCAATTTGTGCCGTTACATAAAACTAAAACTTTTACAGTGCCGCCCCCTGCTATCGTGGTATTGTAAGCTGGAGCCAAAGCATTGTTAACATATCGTATCTGACTATTGGTTGACGAATCACATGTGGGCAATCCAGCAACTGTAAATTCAGTAGATAAATCCAATATTTCTGCGTTAACGGTACTACTCGCCGTTAAGGTTTTAGTAGTTATCTTACCCCCTTGAGTGTCAAGATCAAATTCTGCAACTGCCATAAGCGGACTTAGGATAATAAGAACTAAAAATGCTATATAAATTGTATACTTCATGATATCATTCCCATCGTTGCGAGCGTAGCGAAGTAGGACGCGGCAATTTATTGCGAGGAGTGAAACGACGCGGCAATCAATACATGAATGGCATACCGAAATTGGCGGAAGGTAAGCCAAAGCCAAAACCCATTCCGCCGACGGGCGGTGGATAATCCGAACGTATTCTAACGCGTTCGCCTGTAACTGGTGTCATTGCAGTTGCTAGAGAATTGACAAATCCGCTTGCAGTTGCCTGAATAACACCAGTAGTATTCGATCTTGGAGAAACTAAAACGCTTAGAATAGCAACGCCAATAATTGCTGTGAAAATAGTTACAATTGCTTCTGTGATTTGGTTCATGAGATCGCTACCCTATGCTTGGCAAGGGGATAAATCGTTTGATCCAATTTGAAAATGTCGCACCAATTAAAATAAGTACAACAATAAATACTATTGAACTTAAACGCATTTTATTACCTCTGTATTGTGCGAAGTATCAAGCCCCATGTAGTCACAATCACTAATAGTAAACCATAGAAGAAAAACCATTGCAAAGCGGACATATCCGTCGAAAATGGTTTCGCTAGCCATTGTTGAAATTGAGCAAGCATTTTTTGCTTCCTTACGCGGCAATTAATTGCTTCGACTTATCGTCATTGCGAGGACTGCGAGAAGCCGAAGGCGACTAAGCAGGACGAGGCAATTATCCTTGGAATATAGAACCGGCCATATTCATGACTGATTGAAGAGCTAGACTTTCATATCCGACGCGCAAATGAGCCCCGGCTGGCGGCGCTACTGGTTGAAAAAGCAATTCCATATTGCCATATTGCTGAGTAACGATAGGCTTGCCTCGATGGTTAAAGAAATGTACTCCATCAGGAAAATCTGCGCTAATTTGATTTCGTACGAAACATGCATTCATACGCGGGTCTACTTTAAAGAAATTCGTAAAGTTTGCAGATTGCAAAGCAACATGAGTTACGTCTGAAACAGAACGAAAACCTGTTGCATTATTTCCATCATAAAGTACAAATGTAGAGAGAAACTGACGCCAGTTCGCAAAGGGTATCGCCGTTTCGACATTTGCTGTCAACCCGGTGATATCAGTATTATTCAAAAGATACACTGTTGACAAATCCATTCCTGGTAGCATAACTTGACCAGTTTGCTGATTAACCGGTAATTGATCAAGCACATGCTGATAAACACGAATTGTCATGGTTGTAATGTCAGCGCCGGTGATATCTGCATCAGCCGATTGATATACTGCCATAAGAGGGTCTTGTGCGTTCGTGACGAAGAAATCGGGATTGACTTCTAATTGCAAGTTCATCGCTGCATTTTGAGTATTCGCCCAAATTGAGCCAGTAAGATCGGTATCGCCATAAGAGACTGGAAGCTCATAAAACCAGCGAATCGACGGGGTGCCCGCCGCCGCAATGGTTGCGGGAATGCTCATTAAGGCCAAATTGTCACCAAGGTCCATCGCTGAAAGCGCACCATTGATCACAGGGGCGGTTCCGGCCGTGACATTGGTATTTATGACAGGCGCGAAGGCCCCATTGAATGGAAATCCGCGGCGCACAGTTGCAAGCCCGTGTAAATGCCATCCTGGTGTTTGAATGCGAACCTGATTGTTCAGATCTGTCAGGATCACATTCGAAAGTATATTTGCACCACCAAGTCTAGTACGATCTAACGCGCCTACGGTTTGTCCAGCCAAATCTGCCGTAATATGCAAGTAGAAGCGTTTTAACAAACCCACTGGTTTTACGGCGGTATTGATAACTTTTCGCTGTCCTGGCACATAATCCGTAAAGGTATGTGAAGCAATTTCTTGTACAAGATCAATGGATGATCTAACAACAAGATCGCGCACATAAAGATTTTCTGCAGAACGCCGTGCGTCTGCATTACCATTTGGTGTTCCTACGGCCATATTGAAAAGTTCTCCTCACAAAATATTAGGCAGAGTCGGGGTGAAACTAGCATTAGTCCATAATACAAATGCTGCATAACTAACAAATAATAAAATCATTACTATTATCAGCCAATTGATAGGATTCCCTATGATGTCCAAATTCAGGATATTGTTCACAATCTTTGGACCTTTTTTATGACACCGTTGCAGACGTTCCGGTCAAACGTCTGTACATCATTGTTGAAGCTACTAGCAATCCATATCCAAGAAGAGCGGCTAGTGAAATTGTAATAACATTTACAACATTAAGACGGATGAAGGTACCTTCCATTATCTCAAATCCATTTCCGGGAAGGTTCCAGGCGCTGCTTGAACTTTTGCATTATTGTCACGGCGTCCGGGACCGGCCTCATTTGAAAGCTTTCGTCTGTGCTCACTGAATACCAACGGCTATTATATTTGGGCAAGCGTTTTGTCAAGTCCCAAAAATCATTGTCAGGCACAAATTGCTTGACAGTCTTATGATCTCGAATATCATTCAAATGAAAACACATATAGTAATCAGCTTCCGAAAATACAAATCTTGGTAAGTATACTGGTCTTTGTGATAAAGTATATACAGGAATATGTTTTGAACGTCCAGTTGTCAGAATTGCAGTGAATGCTTCCTTATCAGGCAGCAAGTATCCTTCGTCAATAAATAATCCGCTATATCCACGTTCCCATATGCGCCATAACCAATCTTCAACTTCTTTTACTTGACTAGGGAGTGGTTTTACTCTAAATACTCCAGGCTCTTTAGGAATATCATTCAGAGATATTTCACGTATTCTGTCACATCCGTCAAACAATGCTTCTCGTTTGTAATCAATAATAGTATATGGTTGAACATGAAATGGCGCTATCGCCAGAAACCATGCACCGGCTTGCGTTTTCCCCGATCCAGTTCGACCATTGATGGTGATGCGGTCTTGCGTGCCGGGCAACGCTACCGTCGAAAAATGAAACTGCGAGGTATCCGACGGATAATATGTCATTCTGCGTCACAATCATGCCTCTTTATGCGTGATTGCACTCCAAATCATTCCGGCAATTACAATTACCGCTCCGGTTAAAGTTTCCATATTTCCTTCTGAAATAAATCCATGCTCTGCAAGAGCGGCGCCGCCCATTTTCAATAGCGAGCGCAAGAATGAAAATATTTGTGCTTGCATTTTAAATTTCTCACAAAATTAGAATAAAGGATTCAGTGGATCAATCTTAGAGTCGATATTATCAGACACTTCTGAATTTGATTTGACTTTATCTTTTTTTCCGAAACTTTTGCTTAATCTTGGCCCATATATCATACTTGCTATTATTACAAGATTTGTCCAATCCGCAATTTTTCCCCCAAATGAAACATTATAGTGTTTTAGAACATTCACACTACTTTGTGCAAGTATAGCTGCCTCATCGTGATCCAGTGCCCAATGCGGCGATGCAAATAATATTGAAAATCCAGTGTGAATGGAAAATAAAAGAGCTTCTAACCCTCTTAAATCCAACGACGGAATGTATTCTGTTTTTCGTTTGGTTTTTCTTTTGGAACTTTCACTTTGTCCGAATTCGGTTTCACCTTCGTCTGGTCCGGTCCCAACAGAGCTACCAATGACATTCTCTTCTCTTCCGGCAAGCTCAGCAGGGTTAACAACCCGTCCATTGATAATCCTTGATCCTTTTTTGCGGCCGCGCCGCTTTGGTTCTCCATTCGAACGGAATCGGAATCCGCTCGACGTGTCAACCCCAGTTTCTTGCAATTTTTCGTCATCCATTCGAAAGCACTCTTTCGTTCATTTTCATCGAAATCATCAGGAAATTCAATTTCTTCGAATGTAACAGCAACATCCTTATCTTTATCTTCCGCCATTTACTTTTGCTTTCTGTCATTGGTTTAATGCATCGGATCTGATCGTCTGTACAAACATATCTAATTGATCAATATCACCTGAGTGAAGTATCCGCTCAAGTTCAATATGCATTTGAGGCATCGATGGCGCTTCATGTAAAATAATACCTCGTATCATTGAAACATCACGTGAAATTTGTGAATTTAAAAATTCCAAATAAGTTATTTTATCTAGAATTGCTTGTTGTGAAGCTACCAACATTGTGATGCCATTATTAATTTGTCCCATCGTATTCATCAGGTCTTCTGGTTTAAGACCCAAAGTTTTCAATAACATTGCTAAAATAGCATGTAATCCCGAATTCGTTTCTGAATTTGACATCAAATAATTCCCGCATAACGTAAGATTGAAATAATACCACCTCCTGCAGTGCGATGTTGGATTGGACGGCCATTGCCCGGACCCGGAAGTCCCGGCATTGCGCCGGGTGGACCAAAATTACCCGGAAGTCCTGGAGTCTTCGGCATTGCATCCGTGGGTGGAATGGTGGGCTGACCCGGCGGCGCAAATGCATATGGTCCCGGACTTGATCCGGGGGGTAATCCCGGAGTTGAACCGGGGGGTGATCCAGGAACCAGAAATTGAAAAAAACCTGTCAAACCTTCGAATAGATCTAATTCTTTCAAAGTATTTGTGATCATATTAGGACCTCCAGGAAGCCCAGGAGTCTTCGGCATTGCATCCGTAGGTGGAATGGTAGGCTGACCCGGCGGCGCGAACATTTTTGGGGCGGACATGACAGGCCCCGTACCAGGTACGACATAAGGTCCGAAATTACCCTGACCACTGCCAGAACCGATCTGACCAGGGGACGGCTTTCGTCCGGGCCTAGGCTGTTCTATTCCAGGACGCTGATTTATCAGCGTCAGCAGTTGACGCCATTGGAGACCACCAAGAACAGATTCCATTGCCATAGGTTTATACAGTCTTCCAATTAGTCAATTGTCCAATCATCGCAATATTAATGAAATGAAGTCTAACAATGCCGGCAGTTGCTTCAACTATGATATCCAAAGCTTGTGGCGAAGCTAATATTGCATAATATCCTTGACTATTCGGCGATACGATAATACGTTGATTTGTACCACGAATTGTCAAAGTAACAGCGTTCGCATTTCCCCCATTATCAATATATACAGTTTGTACTGAGAATAAACCAATATCCGATAACGGCATTGAAAATTCTTGAATTGAATCACTCGCAAAATTAAAGACAAGCGGCAACACTCGTGCGCCATCTTCTTCATTAACCTGCGGGTTATGAAAAAATGGAATTGGTGATTTGCGAGCTTGTGTAGGCATGAAAAGCCTATAAACGCGGATTTTTAGCTTGTCAATCCCCGTCATTGCGAGGAGTGAAACAACGCGGCAACATTGCGAGGAATAATTCGTTCCGCTCGCGCCAGAGCTTATTCTTCACTCATTCCCGGCCCACTGTCGAGCAGATTTCCGTCGAAATGATACAATGCCCGCAAGCCTACTTCCTGGCCGGTGTACTGTTGCCCCGGCGGTACAAATTTTGCCTGATAACGGGCTTCGTTCCAAATCGCAAGCTCATCCATATTTCCGCCAAATGGACTTTGAAATTGCTGTCCACATCCTACATTAAATTGAAATAAACCTGGTGAAGCATAACTTATATTAAGTATTACTTCAAGATTACCATCAATCCACATAGAAGTAATAAAGCCATCTGAAACAACGGCAACATGATGCCATTTATTATCAGTTATATTAGTATTTCCCCTTTCTATTTTAGTATCAATAATTACTGAATCTATCGAACGATTATAAAACAAAAACATGACATTTGAAAATGGTTCTATACCTAAATTACATGCGATATTACTAGGAACATTAAAATTACTCGATAATAATAATCTTTGAGAACTAGATGTTCCAGAAATCTTAAAGAATATCTCCCAAGTAAATGAAGTTCCATTTCCACCAAGAGATGTATTAGAATATCCTTGAACATCATCAGATTTATTAATTCTATGCCGGTACCGAGCTTTTCCTATAAAAGAATGAGTGCCAAACATCTTGGTTGATGCATCAAATATACCTGTCGTGGGTATGCCTATTTCACAAGCAATTCCACAATTATTACCTGTAACGGTCGAAAACCATCCTACATTTTTTTGACCGTTTTTATATTCAGATTGTATCCGTGACGAACTAATGCTAGTAGTTCCAAGCTCGATGAAACCCTGTGTTGTTCTAACAACTTCTGTACTGGTTCCTCTACCAATTGATCCGTACGAAACATTACTTAAACTACTAAAATTGGCAAAAATATTTAATAAATGTTTTTTCGCTAAAGTATTAGTAACTGATTGAACTATAGCATTTGCCCCATTTATTCCGGTAATATCTGTATTTTCAAATTCATCCATAATCCACAAAGCTTCCAACTGCGTTGTTCCACCAAAATCGATAGTAAGGGCCCCGGAAGTTGCCGTAGCATCAAGTGATCGAAACATTGTATTACGATGATCGGTTAACGTAACCGTACTTACTTGTGTCCACGTTCGACCGCCACCAGTTACGGTAGGAGTAGTAGTTGGAGCAGCTTTCCTCGAAACCACAGAAAAAAGATAAAGCCTATTAGAAAGAAATGAAATACTTGATGTAACATAAGAAGATGCATCGACAGTTGATGCCTCAACCAGTTTATTTACAACTGAAATATGTTCTAAATCATAATATGAGTATAAAGCCTCCGATACACTTACCGAACCTGTAGGATCAGCTCCTCCCGCAGTATTTTTACTAGATATAAATACATCACCAGTATAATCAGGAATTTCAACACTTTCATTTGATTTTATTATAAAATCAGGTCGATCTGATACAAGAGTGGAAATATTGAATTGAATATAATAAGCACGGTCTACAGTGCTAGCCGCTGAAATAAATAAAGATGAACGTCTAGAATTAGCTTTAACTTCATTAAAATTAGTGCTATCGGTGCTGACTGAAATATTACTTGTCTCCCGAAATTTACGTTTTTGCGTGATCGATCGCGTTACTACTGGCGTGCCGGCCGATAATCCAACTGAAATTCCAGCATTCTGACGGCCAATTTGAGGCGGATTTGAATCATAAGTCATAGGTGGAACGGGAATATTAATCAACAAAGCGGTAATGACTACCGCACCTGTCGTCTGACACATAATATCGAGATCGCCCCTTGGCATCATAACCGGAAAAAAACCCTGTCGAAATGCTTGAACTGTAATAACTTGCTCAGTTAAGGCAAATGTAAAAGTAGCAAACGCAGAATTAGTTGAGTTGTTGACAAAAAGAGTTTGAGTAATTCCTATACCTTGTTGTTGTAATGTAGCACGTATTGTTGTTTTCGTTACTGTTCGCATGTCAAAAACTAACGGTACAGCTTTGTTCCCCTCACGTGGAAGCAAACCATAAGAAATTGGCAATGCATTTGAAATACTATTTGGCATTATTTTGGGACCTCAGTAAGAATTACAGGCCTGAATTTCGCTGTCAAAGGATTAATTATATGACCGTAAATATTATTTTTATTAGTACTTTGTCGTGTACGCATAATAAATTTATTTCCTGTTTTTAAATACGTTCGCACTGAAGTTGATGAATGATATTTACAATCGATAATATTTCCATTATACAATTGTTGCTTTTCTAAATAAGTAAATTTTTTTATACATGATTTTGGAATACCTTTATATACAACAACTATATCAGTCTTGTCTAGGTCTCCACTTGCAATTGAAGTATACATTTTCGGACCATGGTAAGTAACACGTTCTAAAATCTTTTCAAGTTTTAATTCCCCATATTTATTACCATGAAATTTCTTTGCAAGGATAGCAACAGTATTATTAACATGAATACTATCAGTATCCCTGTACAAACAATGCGATGAACCAATAGCCCTAGTAATCATGTCAAGACCAATACGCGCATTAGCAGTAATCCAAGCGGCATAATGAGGTAACATACTTGCTGAATTCTTTTCGATTTCTTTGAACCATAAATTTTTCTCAATATTACCTGTATTTATATTTACATAAGGTGAATATCCATCCTCAAAAGGTTTATCATCATAAGCTATTAAAATTTCTCTACCTTCTTTTCTCATACCAAATTTACCATAAAGAGAATTTTGCATAAGTTTCACTACAATTTCAGTCGCTTCATTCTTATATAAATTACGTAATTTTTCACATT
>JBOGRG010000053.1:0-3415 GCA_050749365.1 Nitrosopumilaceae archaeon | reverse complement strand
ATCTCAGTGATTGAAATCATTCCAAGTTTTTTACCTCGTTGTTCCACCATCCAAATATTTCCATTGTCATCAGAAGTGATGAATTGCACAAAAGATTGTTCAGTCGGAATTGGAATTTCTCTGAAATTACCGTTGTAAGGATCGTAGACGCCTAACTTGTCAACTGTGTGCTGTGCAAGCCAAATGTTACCAAACTGGTCAGAAGTCATTCCAAAAGGCAAAGACTCTGAATCCACAACAGGAATTCTTTCAAATGTTTCGAGAACCGTATCAAATTTAGTAATAGTGAGTCCTGTGTGTTCAGAAATCCATAGGTTTCCATCATTGTCAAAGAAAAGCGCTGTAGGTTCTTTTAGAGAGTCCTGTGTAACAAACTCTTTACTCTGACCTGTGTTTGGATTAATAACACCAATCTTTCCTGCTTGTGATTCGGTAAACCATACGTTTCCAGATTCATCTAAAATAAGGGCCGTTGGTCCTGAAAGCGGGGCAGCTGAAATTTTAAACTCTTCAAATTTTTTTTCATCTTGATTATACTTTAATAATACGTTTTTGTCTGCCAAAGCAATCCAGATATTATTTTTCAAATCAGTTTCCATGAAAATTGGTACTGATTTGATTGGAAGATCAATGTTCTCAAATCTTTCAGTTACTGGATCGAAGAATCCAATCCTAGAATTTGGAGTGTCAGTATACCATATTTTGCCATTGTTATCTATATTCAGTGTTACAGTAATCTGTCCATCAAATTCGTATGATGTGAATTGTTTACCATCTATAGTAAATTTCCAGAGACGGGGTTTGGAAGTATCGCTTATCCAAATAGTATCTTCTCCATCAAATACAGGATAGAGCGGTGCAACATTTGCGTCTGGAAAATTATATTCAACAATATCTGTTTTAAGCTCAGAGAGTTGTGGTTTTATCAAAACATCAAATGAGACTCCTTCGTTTGCACTCTGAGTTCGTTGAGCTTCTATTTCGATGTGCCATGTTCCAGGAAAGCCAAAGGTAGCATTACCTACATACTGCATAGTTGAAGAATTTGTATCCACAGATTCTAGAGTCAATACATTAAGCTCTACAGGAGAGATGTTTTTTTGAGGATTTGAGATCTTCATTTTTACTGCAGATACATCTGTAAGCGATGTTCCATCAAAAGCCAATACAGATGTGGTAATTTCGTTTGTTCCGCTAGAGAAGGGAGTTATCTCTATGTTAAATTTGACACCACTAGAAAACTGAACGGTCTGATATCCAAATGAAACTTCTTGAGCTTGGACCTCTTTAATCTCACCTGCTGGAAGAGAGCTATTTGCCAAAAGGGCAACAATCCCAAGAAGCACAATTCCTACCCCAGCTTCTATTTTGAGAGATTTTTTGAATTTATTATAGACCTGTATAGAACCAGATCCAAGATTTTTTTCTGCCGGTTTTTGTATTCTAAATTGGTTGTATCCACCGATTGAGACCATTATGCCTCCAAGTATAATCTTTGCAAGTATCAGCTTGCCGTATGTTGAATCATAAAGTAGCCCAACATCACTTTCTAAAAACCAAAGAAGAGTGGGTCCTGTGATTATCAAAATTCCTACTGCAATTATAACCATGCTTGAAACTTTTGGTATAACAGAAAATGAAATTCGTTCCTTTTTGTTAGATTCTAGATTTGCAAAAGAAGGAATAATCACAAACGCAATGTAAATTACTCCGCCAATCCAGACTGCGGCAAGAAGGTTGTGTACATAATCTAGTATCATAGCAGGCTCATGCATACTTGCTGCTCCGTGTCCAAGAAGTGTTGTAGTTGAGATTAGTGCAAGTGAAAATCCAAGGATAAGAAGCTGTTGCATTTTTCCAAAAATTGCTTTTCTTTCTATCCAAAACCATATTGCAAACAAAATGATGGTAAGTATCATTCTTGCAAGCCATGTAGTACCAAATCCAGTTTGTATGGCATCAAGAGCCGAGATTTGCAGTGCTATTGATTGAACTGCAAGCATGGCAATGTTTGAGGCAAGAACCAAAAATAGACCAACACCAGTTAATTTTAGAAAAGCATACGAGTGCCTCGTCTGTAACTCTTCTTGGTTTTCTTTTATAGTATTTTTTCTTTTAATCGAATTCCAAATCAATAATGACGAGATTGTGGCTCCAAGAACCATTACCTGTCCCACAAGACCTGGAAACCTCGCTGTAGCCTCTGGTAGATATACAGAAGGCTGTTCTGTTTTGTTTTTCAAAAGAGATGGATCTATTCTAACGCTACCTACACCAAAGACAAAGGCATCATCTACTACATGCCCATCAACTTTAGAAAGTACCTTACTTGTTACTGTATACACTCCATCACTAAGTGGTTCTGTAGTAACAACAAGCGAATCTTCTCCTTGAAAATATTTTGTGTCTTTGTTGTCTATTTGGTTTCCATTTTTATCAAAAACCTTGATTGTACTATAATCTTCTTCAACTGCTTCAGAATAATGGATTACTATTTGGTTTATTCCTGCAGAGATGTTTGATGATCTGGCAGGTTCTGTATCTACTACAAAGGGATGGGCTTGTGCAATACCCACATTAATACTGAAAACAAAAACAAGAGAAACTATAGCTAGAAGTTTTTGCACAGTTACCACATCTAGGTTTGATAATTTAAACAATTGATTATTTCGATACGTGTACCAGAATTGAGTAAAGATAATAATGTACGTAAGTTAGCTGCTATTCATGCAAAGATTTTCTCTTCTACTACTTGTTTTATCTTTACTCTTTATCTTAGGATCTCCTTCAGCTTCCGCACATAAAACCATAACAGTGGAAAACCTTGAGATTGAAGCAGGCTGGCAGCAAGAACCACCTCTTGTTGGTTTTATGAATGCAATTACCTTTGAAATTAATGAAAATACACAAAATGGTCAAAGTGGTATTAAAAACGCCTTCAAGAATTTGCAGGCAATTGTAAAGTTTGGCGGACTAACAAAAACACTTGATATCGATTCTGATCCTCAGGCGGGAAATTATCATTCTAAGATAATTCCAACAAGAACTGGAACTTATGTGGTAGAGCTAAAAGGCGATATTAACGGAATCCCAATAAACTCTGAAATTACGGTTGAAGCTGTAGAAGACAAGGCGGCACTTGCATTTCCTGACACTGCCGCTTCTTCAGATGAGGATGTTGCTGCATTAAAGAATGCCATGTCTGGATTGCAAACAGAAGTTACTTCTCTAAGGTCTAAGATAAATGGAATAGATACTGCCTCAAGCGACTTTAGTGCAGAAACAGCTTACAACTTTGGAATATTCGGGCTCTCTCTTGGTGCCGCTGGAGTAATCTTAGCGATAATTGCTATGATAAAAAGAAAATAAAGGTTTAGAGTTTTGGAATTACTCTAGTTTTTGCAGTTACTGCTAT
>JBOGRG010000052.1:0-4368 GCA_050749365.1 Nitrosopumilaceae archaeon | reverse complement strand
CCAGATGAAGTTCGGTACATTGCAGCTACTGCCTGATCTCCTACCACTATTACACGAATGTCCCTGGGAGGTCGCTTTACCATTTCTTGCAGATAATAGATCCTATCTAGCGGACCATCACTTAGCTCACGAACTTCGATTATGGCATCTGCTGTGTCTTTATCTTTTAGTGGCATAACGCCTCTTCCCCAGCTTCCAATCACTGGTTTGATCACCATGGGATATCCTGTCTTCTCAAGATTATCAAGTGCTGCTTCAGATGAGAATGAAAAGTATGTCTTTGGGGTTGGTACGTTGTGTTTTTTTAGCAAAAGCGATGTTATCATCTTGTTTCCGCAATTGGTGGCAACCTCATACCTGTTTATGACTGGCACGCCTAGAAATTCTAGACACGCAGTAAAGTGAAGACCACGAAAATAGCTTACGCACCTTTCCAGTACCACATCACCAAAGTCAAAATCACTTTTCTTGCTTTCAGTATTCAGTTGGGTTATCTTTGCATCAATCATCTTTGTATCGTGGCCAAGCTCGATTGCCTTTTCTTCGAGCATTTTCTCCTCTGCCCTTACTCTATCAAACACGATACGGAGCTTTGACATTTACTCTCCCCAATCTTCGCCTACTTTCTCAGCTTGTTTTAGCTGAAACGTAGAACCGTTTTTTGATGCAATTTCATAGTCTGCTCCGCAGTCAGGACATGAAATTATTTCTCCAACGGTTGCATCATTGGGAATATTTAATTTTGCGTCACATTCTGGACAGTTCATTGTTTAGTTTTTCACCCCTTTTTTAGTAATTTATTAGCTTCTGTGGATTGCATTCCCCACAGCTCGACAAAACCTTTTGCCAAAGTTTGATCGAAGGTAGAACCAGAACCATATGTTGCCATGTCATGGCTGTACAATGAATAATCTGATTTTCTTCCAACAACTCGTAGACTACCTTTGAACATCTTCAGCTTTACAGTTCCGCTAACTCTCATTTGTGTGGCATTGATAAACATATCTAAATCTGACTTTAGTGGGTCTTGCCATAATCCAGAATAGACTAACCAAGCCCACTCTGAATCGACAACGGACTTGAATTTGATTTCGTGCTTTGTGAGAACCATCTTTTCAAGATCGGTATGTGCTTCAATAAGGCAGGTTGCTGCAGGGGTTTCGTAGACTTCACGTGATTTTATGCCTACAACCCTGTCTTCTATATGATCCACGATGCCAACTCCACAAGATCCAGCCTTTTTGTTGATATACTCTATCAGCTCGACAGGCTTTAGAGTCCTGCCATCAACAGTAACTGGGATTCCGCTCTTGAATTTTATTTCCAAATACTGTGGTTTAGCAGGCAAATTGCTTGTCTTTACCCAGATAAAGGCGTCCTCGGGAGGTTCTTTGTACGCATCCTCTAATGTTCCACCCTCAATTGCCCTTCCCCACAAATTCTGATCGATGCTGAATTTTTTTGCTGCAGTATCTATTTGAATTCCGTGCTTTTTTGCAAATTTTAACTCTACATCACGGGTAAGGTTTAGATCGCGAATGGGAGCTATGATTGGAAGAGTAGAGCTTGAACGCATAGTAACATCAAACCTTACCTGATCGTTTCCTTTTCCAGTGCAGCCGTGAGCTAGTGCCTTTGCGTTTTCTTTTTTAGCAATCTCGACTACTTTTTGTGCAATTAGTGGTCGCGCCAGTGCAGTTGCAAGACAATATTTTTTTTGATAAAGCGCATTTGCCCTAATAGATGGAAAAATAAAATCTTTGACAAACTCCTCGCGTGCATCTAAGTTGTAATGTTTTACAACGCCAAGCTTCTTTGCCTTTGCTGCAATTTTCTTTTGATCATCACCTTGTCCGACGTCTACCGTAACTGTGACAACATCTAGGTTGTGTTTTTCTTGTAGATATTTCACAACGACAGATGTGTCTAGTCCACCAGAGAAAGCTAGAACGGCCTTTCCTTTCATTGAGGTTTTCTGTGATCTGATTTTCGCATTTATCTTTTGTGATTGGTTTGTGTTTTCTAATTTTCAAATCTTAGCAAATCAGAAAAACCATTTTGATTATGAGAAAACACAGATAGCTTGAGCTAAAATTCGATCACTATTTAACCGCAATATTATAACGCTGTTATATGAAAATCATTGCTGCTGGCATATCTGCTGTAGCAGCTGCTATTGTTGTTCTAATTGTTGCTGGGATCCAATCATCAAATTCTAGTGAAGAAAATACTGTCAGGGTAGCATTCTTTCCAAACATAGGACATTCTATTGCTATAGTAGGCACGGAAAAAGGAATCTTTTCTGAAAAACTAGGCAATCACACCAGAATAGAAACACGACTCTTTGATTCCGGGCCGCAGGTAATCGAATCAATCTTTTCTAACGAAATTGATATTGCGTATGTAGGCCCTGGACCTGCAATCAATGGTTTTCTAAAGTCTGATGGAAAAGCCTTGAAGATACTTGCCGGAGCTGCAAGCGGAGGTGTTAGTGTTGTAGTCCATCCTGACTCTGGCATTAAATCGGTAGCTGATCTTTCTGGAAAAAGAATAGCTGCTCCACAAATAGGAAATACACAAGACGTATCACTTAGAAATTTTCTTTACCAAAATAATCTCAAGCCTGCAGAAAAAGGCGGTTCTGTTTATGTTATAAATGTGGTAAACCCTGACATCTTTACACTTTTTTCAAAAGGTGATCTTGATGCAGCTTGGGTGCCAGAACCATGGGGCACAAGACTTGTACAACAGCTTGGAGGGACAAGATTGTTCCATGAAGAAGATTTGTGGCCTGATAAAAAATTTTCTTCCGCTGTACTGATTGTAAGAACAGAATTTTTGGAAAAACATCCTGATGTAGTAACAAAATGGGTACAAGCACATGTTCAAACATCAGATTGGATAAATGCTCACCCTGACGAGACTGAAATTATTTTTAATGACTTTTTGAAGAAAAAAACTGGAAAAACTTTTCCGCCAGAATTACTTCATGAGGCGTTTTCAAACCTGCAAATTACATCTGATCCCATAGAGTCATCAATTTACACATTTGCTGAGAGGGCAGACTCTCTTGGCTATCTTGGAAGAGATGGCTATGACTTGGAAGGAATATTTTACACCTCGCCTCTAGGCGATATACAAAAGGAGATTATCTCATAGCATGACCAAGCTTGAAGCAAAAAACATTGTAAAACACTTTGATCACAATGGAAATTCTGTCCTTGCATTGGATGGGATTGACTTGAAGATAGAAGAAGGCGATTTTGTATGTATAGTTGGACCTTCTGGATGTGGTAAATCTACATTCTTGAACATTGTAGCTGGCCTAGAAAAGCCAAGTGCTGGTGAAATCCTGCTCAACGGCAAATCGATTACAACTCCAGGTCCAGATAGAACGATGGTCTTTCAGGAAGGTGCACTATTTCCATGGCTAAAGGTAATTGATAATGTGGAGTTTGGACTAAAAATTGCAGGAATCCCAAAGAGTGAACGAAGAGAAATATCTCAACGATACCTGGACATGATGCAGCTTACCAAGTTTGCAAATTCTTATACGTATCAACTGTCTACTGGCATGAAGCAAAGAGTCGCAATTGCACGAGCCCTTGTGATGGACCCTGAGATTCTTTTGATGGACGAGCCATTTGGTGCACTGGATGCACAAACAAGAGATCTGTTATTGGTAGAATTGCAACTGATCTGGGAGAGAACAAAAAAGACCATACTGTTTGTAACCCACAGCATTGCAGAATCAGTAATACTTGGAAACCGTGTAGTTGTATTCAAAAACAGACCTGCAAAAATAAAAAAAGAAATAACAATAGATTACCGTAGGCCAAGGCTTGCAGAAGACGAAAATCTGGTAAAATATCAGCAGCAAATACTTGCCGAACTGAAAACCGAAGTAAAGGCTCAGATGAAAAAGGAGTTTGGACAATGAGAGGAAAGATAGCTGTAAAAAAACTTGTGTTTTATGCTGCAATAATTGTAGTCTGGCAGATTGTATTCTCGCTAAACATATGGTCTGTATACATATTTCCGTCTCCAGTTCAGGTTGCCCAAGACTTGGCATATGGAGCTGCTGAGGGCACACTTTTTTTTGGTATAGCAACAAGTATCTGGAGACTTCTTGTTGGGCTTGCCATCTCAATAGCTGGCGGCATAACGCTTGGAGTCTTTATGGCAAGAGTGGAATCAGTCAATCAAACCATCGGATCTCTAGTGCTAGGTTTACAGTCCATTCCCTCTGTTGCATGGGTCCCACTTGCACTTTTGTGGTTTGGACTAAATGATTCAGGAATAATTTTTGTTACAGTTGCAAGCTCGCTTTTTGCAGTAACAATTAACACATACTCTGGGATGAAAAAC
>JBOGRG010000051.1:0-19570 GCA_050749365.1 Nitrosopumilaceae archaeon | reverse complement strand
CCTTAACACAATTCCTTTTTAACGTATTTATCGCGATAGCTATACTTGTCACACTTTACACCTGTAACTTTTACTATCTAGTCTTGCTTTCAAGACACAGACGAAAATTTCTAAAAAATGAATCACTTGGAACCCCGCCTGTAACTATCCAACTTCCAATATACAATGAACGATATGTTGCTACAAGACTAGTCAATGCAGTCTGTGCGATGGATTATCCAAAGGACAAGATGTGCATCCAAGTCTTAGATGACTCTGATGATGACACGTATGAAATTGTGAAAAATCTTATTGGCGACTACCAGAAGAAGGGCTTTGATATATCGCACATACGAAGAGAGAACAGAAAAGGGTACAAGGCAGGTGCTCTTCGTCACGCAACGAAGCTTGTAAAAGGAGAGTTTGTAGCAATATTTGATGCCGATTTTATACCGCCTTCTTGGTTTTTGAAAAAAGCAATACCATATTTTGCAAAACCTGAGATTGGATTTGTTCAGTGTAGGTGGGGTCATGTCAATGAGAAATACTCTGCCCTAACTCAGGCGCAAGCCCTAAGTCTTGACTTACATTTTCTTATAGAGCAAAAGGCAAAGAGCAACTCACACCTGTACATGAGCTTCAATGGCACTGCAGGAATGTGGAGAAAAGAGTGTATTGAGGATTCTGGTGGATGGCACATAGCAACCCTTGTTGAAGACTTGGATCTAAGCTATAGAGCACAGATGAAAGGTTGGAAATGTATCTTTCTACCTGACATTGTTGTAGATGCGGAGCTTCCTGTCCAGATGAATGCTGCAAAAAGACAGCAGTTTAGGTGGGCAAAAGGATCCATTCAATGTGCAATTAAATTACTTGGAGACATTGCGATAAAGAGGATTCCATTTGACACAAAGATTCAGGCATTTGTCCAGTTGACAAGACACATAGTCCATCCTCTTATGCTGATTCAATTTCTCATACTGCCAATGTTGCTTGCAGCAAAGGTCAACCTTTATGTCGTAGGCGTGTTGCCGCTACTAACAATAGCAGCATATCTTGCAATAGGGCCTGTTGCATACATAATGATAATACGTAACTTGTGGTCACAGAGCTGGAAGTCTAAAGCTTGGGCCTATCTTTATCTGATATTTTATTCTGCTGGCATGTCAGTAAACAATACAGTTGCAGTCTTTGATGCATTGGTTGGAAAGAAGAACGAGTTTCTTCGTACTCCAAAATATGGAATAGTAAAAAACACAGATGACTGGAGAGACAAGGCATACAACCTGCCGTTTACAAAAACTACATTACTTGAAATCTTCTTTGGAGTTTATGGAGTATTGGCAATATTTATCGCGATCTTCTCAGGCAATCCCATATTTGCACTCTTAATAGGGATTCAAACATTGGGATTCTTTTACATCTCATATCTGAGCATATCGCATACAACATTTAAAAAGAAGAAATCGCAGTCGTTACACAACATAACAAAGGCAGAGAAAATGGCAAACGCATACTACAAACTTTCATTGGTTGGAATAATAGGATTTATCATGTTTGGTGCCTTTATGGCCTTTTATGGATATCAAAATGATGTCTACCCGCTGGACCAGTCACGCGGTCTCTTGGATAGAATCCAGGCAACATCGGATCCGCAGAGCATTATAAACGATCTCAAAACCATCAAAACCTTGTTGCCAGAAGAAGGCAATCCAGTCTGGATATTTCCGACAGACGAGACCGACTTTATACGCATTCAAAAAGATGTTGACAATATGATATCAAGTGTGGAAAAGATTGCGACAGTTCCACAGGATAGCTCTTCATTTCATACTGGAATGCTTGATGTGCATGAAAGAGCAGAAAAGATGAGAATCCATCTTATGGATGCAACGCCATACATGTATGTGAGCTTCTCAAACATTGTTTTCAGCTCTTTATGGATTGCCGCAATAATGGGAGTCTTTGCTATACTAAAAAGAAAGAAGGATAGACTAAAGTCATTTGAAATGTCTGAATGATATTTATGGTATATTCAGCTCGTGTCTTACTTCATCGACTGCACGAATTCCAAAAAGGTCTCTGACCTGTTCGATTCTAAGAGACTCTTTTACCAAGTCGCGTCCAAGCTGATTTATCAAAAGCCTAAAGACATCAGTAAACCTGATCTCCCACCTGTCAGCGCAGTCTAAGATCTTGCTGACAGCCCATTGCCGTACTTCTAGAGGAAGAGGTATCTTCTTTTCAGATTCTATTGAGAGTCTATCAAATAGGTTTATCATTTCTACTGTCTGGGAGATAATCTTGTCAAGATCATCAAGCGTCCCATACTTTGATTCTGAGTACATACGAACATTTGATTGAAACTCGGAGAGACGTAATAAGCCTATGACCTCTCTTGAGGTATTCTGCGCAGTCTTGTGAGTTATATTTCGTAACTCTTGGAGTTCTTGATGAATCTCGTGCGTCTTTTTATGGAATTCAGACGTAGAAGCCGTATTTCGGTTTAGTAACTCAGCCAGTTCTGATATCTTTTCGTCAATTTGTTTTGTCTTACCCAACACATTTTCTTTGAAATTGGTAAACTCGGTTCCTACGTTTCTAATGTCTGTTCCAAAAGCTGCAAGCGAATCAGTCTTTCTTACTAGTGAGCCAAGCTCTATTCCAACATCTCTAATGTCTGAACTCAGGCTAGCAAGGGATTCTGTCTTTGATGCTACATTTTTAAGTTCATCCTCCATTTTTTCTGTCTTATCTGAAACATGCATTATCATCTTGGTGTTGTTTCTGATTGAATCCAAACTATTGGCAACACTTTGCATCATTTTGTTCGTATCAGGTAGAGACTCTTGCTTTTCGTGTATCTTGTGTACTTGTTCTTGAAGTCGGTTTGTCTGTTCATTGACCTTTGCTATTAAGTTTGAGTGAGCTTTTACTTGCTGTAAACCAGAAAATAGTTTTTGTGTATCTTCTTCTAGAATATTTATCTGTCTTGCATTGCGCTGGATTTGATCCAGTGCCGAGTTCACTGCATCTATCATGTTTTTTAACGAAATTAGGATTTTCTGGTTCTCAGCAAAAATCTTTGACATCGATTTTACTTCGTTGGCTAGAGTCTTCGTCGCATCAGATATAGAATTCATTTTTTTTAGGAGATCTGAGCTAGAATCTTTTTTTGTTTTGCCCACAGAACCACTAACGCGATTAGAATGCTTTGCCACTTCACAATAGAGTTAAAACTAGCCGATAAAAAAGTTCGTTTTTAGATGTTGTGGTGTTTTGTAAAAAAGAGCGAGAACTAGTTGTTAACTAGTTCTGGATCATGAAGGACTTCATGAAAAGTTTTTTCAATCAATCCATTTGAGGTTTCGACAAATTCTCTAGGACAATATTCACAGGTTAGCATAGAATACGGTACAATACGGTACTATTAATAATCAGGTAACTGTGAAATGACCATTAGATGTCTTTTTGGTCAGATACCCCAGAGTTTTTTTCATCATGAAATCAGTAAACTCCATCATCATCCCAAGGATCTTGACAGTAGATTTGCGGTATTTATGCCTAAAATTGTTCTGAAGGCAAGAAATCTTCACTAAATTGTTGCTCTCGACTACGTGGGGTCTTAAATAAAATTTCAAGAGATGTCTTTGCATGAGTGCAGAGATTCTTGAGAGGGTAGCCTCTGCCGGACCAAATGGCATAAAAAAGACGGATCTTAAAAAGATTGGAAAAAATTCCGATGTTGTCTTACAGGATTTAATAGACAATGAGTATGTTTTTGTTGAGAAAAAGGGCGTTGCACATTTCGTATGGACAAGAGACAACTACATCCTACATCTCTCTCAAAACGATCCAAAATTCAAACTGATATTCAACATGGTTATGGCCATAAGCCATTCCGTAGCTAAGGTTAACGAACACAGCAACAATCTGGCCAAGCTAGTGACAAAGATGTCAATGCACAACTCTACAAACTCAGATCACGCTTTTAAGATGGAGTTTGACAGATGTCTGGCAGAATCATCCACGTCAATTGGCTGGACTCCATTTTCACAAATACGAAAAAAGTTCTGTGGGTCTCAAAACATCTCAACGGAAAACTTTTACACACTAGCAGCTGATCTAGTTGAAAGACATAGAGAAAAGTACGAGCTCTCTTCTGGTGGAGAAGAAGGAGTAATAGTGCGTGGACTTGTTCATGGTTTTGTGAGGAATGTATAATGTACGCGTATGAATTAGAAAATAATCCATATCCAAGCAGTCCAACACCCACTGAAAAGGATGCTAGAGTGCTTGGCGGAAAAAGACACAAAGAGGCAAAGTCTGCTATACTGGATTGTATAAAGGAACTCTCACACAAGGTTGCAGGACGAGACTCAAACGGAGGAGACTTTAGAGTAATCACACTAATACAAGATGTTGGCTCTGGCAAGACCCATCTAGCTTTACACATAAGGAACCTGCAGAGCAGACACAACACAGTATGCACTTTTCTTGATCTCTCAACAGTAGCTCCAAAGACTCAAGCAAGTCTCTATAATGCACTGATCAAAGGATTTGAGGATGATTTCTTTGTACAACTACGAACAAAAATTCTAGAGTATATTAAAGATAGAGCAGAACAAGGAGACAAGTCTGCCAAAAAAGCTTTGGATTACACCTTTTTTGATAAACTAAGCGGAGTTACCATAAAACAAAAAACAGATGACATAATTTCAGGTAAAGCATCCGTATCTGTTGAACACTTAAAGCAGTTTCTTATACAGTGGTTTAATTATTATGAATCTACAATAATCAGAAACATAATAACAAACTCATTTGATTCTGTAGAAAACTTGGAGGAATTGCTTGGCAGAATAGCAGCCATATCAAAACTAACTCATAGATTTTTAGACAAAATAGTTCTTTACGAAATAGACGAGTTTGATGGAAATAGAGATTCTATAGAGTTTGTAAAAGGCATAATTAATGCACATCTTCCAGCATCTGTTCTTTTGCTTATATCAACACCATCTGGGTATGCTGAGGTTCAGAGAATAAACCCATCCGTCTTTGACAGACTAGAAAAGGCAAACTACAAGATCGATCTTGCAGGTTCTAATACTGTAGAAGAGCTCACAGAGATTGTTCTAGAATACATCAAACATAACGATAAGAAAGGTAAATTCAATCAAAAGGCACAGGAAGAGCTTGCAGAAAAGATACGAGTCCTTTATGATGAGTTTCCTGACTTTAGAAGTGTTCGCTCAATTATTAATATCTTGTACCATGCCATGGAAAAGTCAGACGAGCTTGATTTAGAAAAGATTGATGAGGCTGCTATAGATGAGACAATAAGACACGCATATCCAGGCCTTAAGGTCAGAGGAAGCATAATGGATGTCCCAATATCTGATTTTATTAAAATAAGACGAAACTGTAGCACCGAATCAGCAGCACCTCAGATAAAGAAGGCGGTTGCAAATTTAGTGAATTTTGTACACGAGATGGGCAACATCGCAAAACTGGAAAAGCAAAGCCAACCACTTGATGTCATTTATCAAGACCCTTACGGTGCAAAGGTAGGCATAGCTGTAGTGATAAATCAAAACCACACAAAGAACTTCGAAGAGATCCTAAACCTGTCAAAATCTTCAGCACTTGTTGACAAGCTCGTAATACTAACAAACGCAAATGTTCCAAGCTCAGACTCTGCAACAATTGTGAATGTAGACAAATCAAAAATGATTGATCTACTTTACTTTGACAACAAATACAGTGATCATAAAATTGCAAGCTCTGATAATGAAAAGGCTCAGATGTTAGCCAGAACAGTCTGCATTATTTAGAGTGACCAACTTTTAGTGTAGTCTTTACTATTTCAGAAGTAGATGATGGAGAGGTAGTGTCTGTGAATCTGAATTCTACTGTTGAACCAATCTTGATTGTTTTTCCATCTATCTGACGAGGAATCTCTAGATTGACAACAAAGAGATTGGTATTGGGTCCGGTCTCTCTCAGACCAGCTGTTGGAGTATCAAAAGCGGAGTTTGCAAGCGTTGTCCTTATTCCTTTGGTGCGAAACTCTATCAAGTTCAGAGGTATGGTATCAGCTTCTTGCGAATCAAGATTCCAGTCCGGTTCGTAAAGTTTGAGGGTAAACTCTTCTCCAATTCGTACACTTTTTACTGAGGTGGAAAACTTGGAAAGAACTGTTGAAAGAACAATCGATTTTGTAATCGTGTTTGCTTTTCCTGACAAATCATTCTGATCATTATATTTTATCAACAAGACATCTCCCGTTGCAAGCGATCTTCCGTTAATTGTTGTCGGTATGCTTAATTCAATGACAAAGACTCCAGAGCTTGCTGAAGTCTCCTTCATTGTTTTTGGACCTTCTACCGAGATTCCATTTATTGTAAACTCCAACAAGCCTGCAGTCTGTATTACATCAATTCCATTATGGCTTGTGTTAAGATCGTCATCCCTCAAGTAAAGATTCAAAGTGCTGCCTGGCGTTACTGCCATTGCATAGCTTGCAGGAAATGAAAGTACCAAAAGCGCACAAAGGAGGCTTTTCACAATTCAATAATGGTTTTGCGGTAATTTAATTTTGTAACAAACCATTTTTAAATAAAAGAATCCCTTCGATAACATGGAAGATCTTTTTCTTCAAATTACGTCGTTTAATCTACCCAAACAGGATTTCATAAGTGACCTTGCAATAATCATGATTTTGGCTGCTGTAGTTACTCTGGCCTTTTTTAAAATTCGGCAACCGCTTATCATTGGATATCTCTTTGCAGGAATGCTAATAGGGCCACTCTCTCCACTTTGGACATCATTTTTACCGCAAGTAATAGATCCTTCTAACGATACCACAGGATTTGGTATACTATCCGATTTGACAGTTCTAAACGTTTTTGCAGAGATTGGAATAATTTTACTTCTTTTTGTAATAGGAATAGAATTTCCCGTAGCTAAGATACAATCCATAGGAAGAGTTGCGGTAGGCATGGCATCAATTGAGCTCTTTCTTACATTGGCAGTAATATTTTTCATAGGCAGTTCTTTTGGACTTGGTTTTATGGATTCACTTTTTCTTGCAGCTGCGCTCTCAATCAGTAGCACAGCTATAATAATTAAAATTCTAGAAGACATGGGAAAGATCAGAAAAGAATCGACAGTTCTTATTCTAGGAATATTAATTGTAGAAGATATTGTTGCTGTAATTCTTATTGCATCATTACAATCGATTGCACTAGCGGGTTCAGTATCTTACGAAAATGTACTGGTACTAAGTGGGATAGCAGCTGGATTGATTGTGGGAACTCTTACTATTGGCGCAAGAACAATTCCAAAACTGATAGACAAAGTAGCAAGGGCAGAACACAAGGAAATCTTGTTGCTTTCAGTGTTAGGCCTTTGCTTTGGATATGCTTTACTTTCAAATCTAGTGGGGTTATCTGTTGGAATAGGAGCATTTTTAGCTGGTGTGCTAGTAGCAGAATCAAAATCTTCTGAGGTCTCAAAGATTCTTACAAGCCCAATAAAAGACATGTTTGTGGGAATCTTTTTTGTTTCTGTAGGAGCCCTTATGGACATAAGGGGACTACAAAATTACATTACAATAATATTAGTTTTTACAGCTGCATCTTTGGCTGTAAAATTTGGAGGTACTATGCTTGGCGGTTTTCTGTTAAGACAAGAAACAAAAAAGAATGTTAGTTCTTCGTTTGCACTCTCATCTCCCAGAGGTGAGTTCTCTATTGTCATAGTAAAGGTGGGAGTAGATATGGGTGCAATAAGTTCATTCTTGTTCCCGTTAATAGGAGTCATATCAATAATAACTGCGTTTATAGCGCCATTTATGATAAGGGCTGGAGATCATATACTAAAACTCAAGACGTCAGAACAATGACAGACGATGAGCTAGATCATCTTCTTGTTAGATCACACAAAGACATAACCATGTTTGACTATGAAGGAAGAAAGGTGCCATGCATAATCTTTGAGGAAAAACGATTTGACAATATAATGAAGACAATAGCAGGAAAGCCTGTCTCTGTGGAAACAAATCTTAACATACTTCAAGACGGACAGGGGCATGTCTTTGTAGAATTTGTACTAAACTTTTCACATGATAATATAATCGAGAAGCTATTACTTTATGCCAACGAATCATTAGAGTTCTTTGAGGCTCTCGCAGATACATCGATGCTTGCAATTTCTTCACCACACTCCGATTATGGCAAATCTAATGTGTTTATGATCCAGCTCCCAAAACCAGAAAGGGCAGTAAACGCGCTACAGATTATCAAGAATGGCTTGAAAAAATAGTGAATGCGGTTGCCGGGATTTGAACCCGGGTCGCGGAATTGGCAATCCCGCATATTAACCAAGCTGTACTACAACCGCTTAAACGATTTAGAAAATTCTAGTCTATTAAAGCGTACTGGTAGGCAACACTATTTTTAATGTCGTCTTAGCTAGATAAAACATGGATACAAAACTGGAAGAAAAAATTCATCAGAAAATCAAGGAGGTTGCAGAAAACTCTGATGAAATTTTAAAGATAATAAAATCACTTGAAAAATTAAGAAATCATTCTGATTCTTTTGGCTATGGTATAGCTGTTGGAAGACTTTACAATTCGTTTTACTATCAGAGCAGACGAATCTTAAAACGCAATCCTACAAAGGAAGAGTTTTTAGAATTTCTTGAGATTCTCAGCAAAAACCAGACGCCAATTCTTGATTCGCTAAAGCTAAGCAAGAGCAGCCTTTAGTGGTATCACTTTAACCGAAGGTGTTATGGGTAACTTCACAGCAGCTCCATGTAAGGCCTTTTTTGCAACTTCTAGATGCTCCTTTTTTACATAAACTTCCATAATGCACTGACCACGATCTACACGTGCAGCTAAACTTACTGCTTTTCCAAAAGCCCCACGCATGCCTTCTTGGAGTCTGTCTGCTCCTGCAGTTGCAATCATCTTGTTTTCTCTAAGTAAGACATGTGGATAGACTCGCAAAATGGAAAAGTAACCCATTTCTCCCGCTACTTGTTCAATTGCCTTGTTTGCTGAAAGCCTAGCTGATTCTATTGCCATGTGTCTTATCTGCACTTTTTCATTTGAACAGAGTTGCACACAGTAATCGTAATCGGCTCTTTGTCCACTAGAAAATTTGGCTATTTTTATTTGAGGTTTGCCCTTGATGTACTGCTTTCTTGTATAAGGTTGACCATTTCCAGTACGATAATTTGCGCCATGCATAACTTTTGATTGCTTATCTAAAGCCCATATTTTAACCGTGAGATTTTTTGAGAAATATTTTACTCATACTGGTAGTAGTACATAAATTGTATTATGGATCAGATGTTTGTGTCAAAAAATTCTAGTGTCTCCTTTATGTTACCTACCTCTACGTAGTCTTATATTGACATTCAATCAATCTTGTGATCGTTAATGTCTGATATCGAATTCAAGGTTGAGGGGAGATTAGTAAAGGATCATACCTTGATCTTAGATAAAAATGTGCAGAACAATCTAGAACAGAAAGGCCTTGGAGAAATAATTAAGAAAAAGTTTTTCTTAAAACCATTTGAATCTTTGTACCTTTTGTATACTGACAAGCTTAAACTCACAAAGGGAAGGCAACAGATGGGCTTTGATTCTATGATGCAAGAATGCATCAAGTTTGACAGTGATGCACTTACAAAATTTTTGATTTATCGTGATTTACGAGTAAGAGGATATGTAGCAAAGGATGGGTTTGGATTTGGTTCTGATTTTAGAGTTTATGAGAGAGGTCAGTTTGGTGAAAAAGCTGCTAAATACGTGGTATTTGGACTAAGCGAGGGAAGACGACAAAAGATGGGTTTACTCCAAAAACAAATACAACAAATAACAACTATGGGAAAAGAACCAGTTCTTGCTGTAATAGACAGACGGGGGGAAGTAATTTACTACAAGATTTCACGAATAAAGTTTCTTGAAAACAAAGATCAGATGGGACTATCTCCAGTGGAATTTTGACTTTATCTTAAAATATTGTGGTGTGATTTTTAGACATGTGGGATTCAAAGAAATATACTGTCATAACTGCAAGAAAAATTTTGGTAGATATAACGAGAAATATTTTTCAGACTTGAAGATAACAGAAATCATAAAGTCAAATTATGCCTCCCATGTTAGAGATGGTCATCAGATAATAATAAGAAAAATACCAAACGCCAGTTGATCTTATGGTGTATTTGTAGCTATTTTTAGAATGAATCCTGCGCATATTATATAAAACACCTGATCTGACGCTTCTTATGGAAAAAAAATTGAGCCTAGCAGTATTTGCAGGTATTGCATTGGTTGTAGCAGCTATTGTGGTTGGGTTGCAGATCCATGAAAATCAAGCCTTTGCTCAACAGGTTACATTTCCTTCAAGAGAAAAGGTACTTTCCGTCACTGGAACAGCAACAACTTCGGTGAAACCAGATCTTCTAAACATACAATTTGGTGTAGAAACTGAAGCAACAACTGCAAAGGAAGCAATAAACGCAAATAATGAAGCAATGACAAGCATTGTTACCGTAATCAAGAATCTTGGCATCACAGAAGATGAACTAAGTACATCAAGCTTCAATATCTACCCAGTATACGACAACATCATAGACCCAAAAACAGGGACATATCAAAAATCTGAATTGCGTGGATACAAAGTGTCAAACATACTGTCCATTAAAACTACAAAGCTGAGCATGGCTGGAAATATAATAGATGCCGCCGTAGAAGCAGGTACAAACAGAGTAGATAACGTCTACTTTACACTCTCGCCAGCAAAACAGATTGCTGTACAGGATGAACTTCTAAGCAATGCTGTTTTGAATGCAAAATCAAAGGCAGAAAAAGCACTTGATCCACTAGATCAGAAAATAATTGGAGTCAAAGCAGTAATGTTATCAGAATTTGGTGTACCCCCTCCAATACCTATCTATGTTCGTGAGGCTGTTGCTTCATATGATGTCGGTGGCAAGTCAACACCAATCTTCACATCTGATCAAGATGTGACAACCACTGCAAACGTAATATTCATAATTGGAGACAAATAACTCCACATTTTTATTTTTAATATTTATTAAACGATTAATTATGACTCAATCTGATTACTAATATGTTCCGAGAGATTCTTGTGTTTGTATTTTTGATATCTGTAGTGATTCTTGCTCCACATGCTCATGCTTCTTTTGGTGATATTACTTTGACTCCACCTAAGGCTGTAAGCTTAAATGGACAGGAACTGGCTAGTATTCAAGTGAACGAGCCGGTAGGCTTTTCATCAACACTGACAAACCGTGGTACGTCTGAACAGAAATTCACTTACCTTGTTCAGATATTGAACAAAGATGGTGGAACTGAATATCTTGAAGGACTTTCTGCATCGATGCTTCCAAACCAATCATTTACTGCATCACAGTCATGGATTCCACACGAGTATGGAGAATATACAGTACAGATCTTTGTGTGGGAGAGCTTGGCATCTGCAATACCTCTGACCAACATAATCCAAACTGAAATTATAGTACAATAGAATCTACGAAAGCAGACACAATTCGCAGTCACACTGGTTCTGCTGGTCGCTTTTGGCAAGGCATTTTGCATGCTGGCCTGCTTGACATTGAACACAAATGGCATTTTTGTTTTCTAACTCGGAATATTTTGGGGTACCATCAAAGCCAAATCCCCCATCTTTTGGTCCAACCACACACTCTATCTGCTTTACCAGTATTTCTAGATAGCAGTTATTTTTTGTTAGTGAATAATTTCAAAATAAAAAATAAGATGCTCCCGCCGGGATTTGAACCCGGGATCACCGCCTTGAGAGGGCGGTATGCTTAGCCGGACTACACCACAGGAGCTTGCTAGAAGCCATAAAGAATCGCAATTTAAAGCAATGTTTTGTCATTGCATGGATTTGTAAATTTTAACAGCTTGGATACTTTATAGCAAAAAACTCAAGTAAAATTTCTGTGGATCTGAAAACTCTTCCGGGAAAGCTATCTCTTTCACATTTTCCAGTGGGACTTGGAGGATGTAGAAGTAATGAAGTAAATTTTGAGTGTTGTGAGTATAACATTACAGTATTTGATGATAAGCAAGGCGAATCTGTACACGAAGTGGATGGCGAGATTATAAAACTACATCATGCATCGCTTTCTGAAACCAATTCCGGAATTTTGAAACAATTTGAAGGCATCAAAATACTCTCAGACGAGCAATGGAAGCTTCGTATATTTTTATCTGAGATCAAAGAAAAGAGCAAAAAGATTTCAAATTCTTACATTCAAAGTTGTCTTGTAGACGCAGGAGTATATGCAACAAAGGCAAAGGATGGAGCAAAAACATCTGATCCCTTTTCACCCTTATGGTTAAAATGCGGTGCGTATTTTCTTGCGGATGCAATTTCAACGATAAATTCAAAACGACCAAGTCCAACTCACATGTTGGAGTACATCCGTAGATTTGGAAAAAATCGAATAAACGAAAGCCTCTCTATAGTACATCAGTGTCTTGGAATAGAGAGAGCTACTACATCGCTTCTTTCTAGAATGTTCAAATCTACAGTAGGTTTTTCTGACATGGTAGAGGCAAATGGTCATTCAAAGATAATTGACAAAAAATACAATTACCTCATACAAAACTCCCTTCTTTCTGACTGCTATTTTTATCTTGGATATACAAATCGAAATAATATGATCAAAATCAAAAATACGATGCACAGAAACTTGGAGTTCTCACATGTCCTCAAAGTGGCTCTGGATGCAGAAAGCGATTCGTTGGTGGTTGAGCGACAAGCTACATCTCTTTTAAAAACAATAAATGATCTGTTGTCAGTGTTAAAAAATTAAGATCTATAACGCTGTTTACTGATTTTCTGATTTTTTAATAAACTTTAAAACCAAGTAGGAGATCTCCAAGATATGCCAGATGCATCATGTGGATGTGGTTCTCCAACAGGTACCGATAGCCTATGTGACTGTGAAGAGCAAGGAGAATGTTATTGCGATGGTACATGTACTTGTAAGGCTAGTATTTGTAAGGCAACTACAAAAAGTTACAGGTAAGTTATAACAGCGCCTTCTCTTTTCTTTTTTATTATGTGATTAGTTATTTTTCTTCCTCAATACCCCAAGATTTTACCAATTCCTTTTGGAATTTGTCTACTTGTTTTTCGTTTAGGCGATCTCCACAGTTTTTGTGCGTTGGCACAACAGTCATGCCATCAAGCTTGAACTCGACTTCAAACAAGTGTACCTTGTTGCACTCGCACATGCACGAAATAATATTGTGCCACTATATTTGCCTATTTGAAAGATTTAACTATGGGAATTTTTTTTATGAGATTACTTGGAAAAGTATTCCGTTTTTACACTTTTTGCAATTTTGTTAGCAAGTCCACTTGGAATCCAAACTGCATTTGCAGGAGAGACTTGGTATTCTGGTGAGGGACTAGAAGAGGGAGATTACTTCAGATACAATCTTTGCCACTTTGATTACAAAAAATGTACAGAATTTGAGATGGATTTCTGGGTTGAAGGCAAGTCAGAAACAGGTGATTGGAAGATGCAAGTTCTTGTCACCGATGGTGATAAAAAAATCAGAGGAGATATGATAGTTGGAAGCGTTGCCCCAGAACCAATTGGTGGCAGTGAGAACCTTAGTCACTATCGTGCTGCTTACAAATCATCTCTAGTCTGGCTTTCAGGATTTGCAACGCAAAGAGATCCCAAGGACTTGACTGCACCAGCGTGGGGCAAGATTGGATCCATTGGAGGTATGCAAGTAGGACCACTTGGTACTACTGAGACAGTTACTGTTCAAGGAGGTACGTTTGACACATATCTTGTTGGCTGGCACAAAGGGGCAGACAACAAGATATGGATAAAAGACAACTTTCCATTTCCTATCAAGGCACTTACCTTTGTTGATGTAACTACCGGATCTATTCCTATTCAGTATAAATTTGAGTTACTGGAATATGGAAATACTGCAAATCCACCTGACTTTTTAGAAGCAGTTTCAACGCCAACCGCTACCGCAACACAATGTCCACCGGATAGTTCATTTGTTAGAGGCTCAGCCAATCTTGACTCTGGCAAAATGATCGTAGACTATAGGTATGCACCAGAGAATCCAAAGCCAGGATGCCAAATACAGTGGAACTTGGAATTTAACAAGTCGTTTGCTTCAGACCAGTTTGAGTCAGATGTTCATTATGACATATTCGTTGTAGATGATAACAATAAACTGGTTAGGTCCTTTGCACAAGAACAAGGTACAAATCACCTATTTACACCGGATGGAAAGGACTTGAGATTTATGGATGTCAAGGAATCAAAGGGAGTTGCTCACTATGTGATTCATGTTTATGGTACAGGTCCAGACAGTTCTCCACCAAATACTGAAAAGAGCGGTAGTCTAAGGATTGATCTTGCCATAGGTGAGGGCGCGGTTCCACCGAAACCAAAACCACCAGTTACCACCACTCCAACACCCACTCCAACACCCACTCCAACACCAAGTGGCTGTCTTATTGCAACTGCGACATTCGGTTCAGAATTAGCTCCTCAAGTACAGCAACTACGAGAAACTCGAGACAATGTACTATTACAAACACGAGCTGGTTCTGCATTCATGAGTGCGTTTAACCAATTCTATTATTCTTTTAGCCCAACTATTGCAGACTGGGAAAGAGAAAATCCAATCTTCAAAGAGGCTGTCAAGATAACAATCACGCCATTAATCACTACACTTTCAATTCTAAACTATATCGATATTGATTCTGAAGCTGAAATGCTAGGTTATGGAATTGGAGTGATCTTGATGAATCTAGGAATGTACTTTGTAGCTCCAGCTCTTGTTATTATGAGAATAAAAAACAGGATCTAGTCTTAAATTTTAGAACATCCACTTGATGATAAATGAATAACAAGCTAAAGCTTGGTCTAGGTATAATGGTAGCTGCAGCTATCATGGGCTTGGTATATCCCGTCCTTGTTGGATTGCCAGGAGCAGATGAAAACATAATTCCACGAGAAGCAAGCAAATGGAAGATTGGAAAGGGTGCACAATACAACCCAACGATGCTTTATACCATCACAACTGACAAGATGCAATTTTCTGCAAAGATTGGATTTGTTTCTGACGCATCAGAAAAGCAAATGATCTTTGTTGAAATCGATGATCCAAACATGGCAACAAAGCTGAGTCAAAATGTTTCACTAAGCGGTGCATATACATTTGGCGAGGTATCTGATGATGCAAAACCGTATTTTAAGGTCTTAGACGAGACAATTTTTTCAATAAGAGATATTGCACTTGAAGAAAAATACCTCGTTAAACAAGCTGTTTGGGATACTGTCTTTATTGGTGCAACAACACAAGAAGTCATAATAACTGAGCATGGTCAGACTTCGTTTGGATTTGGCACTACTGATGCCTTTACGGTATCATACAAAATAGGAGAGAAGGAGAACAAATTCTGGATTGTTGACAACCTCCCGCTTCCAGTAAAGGCAGAAATCTATGACTTCGATGGGAATTTGCAGTACTCTTATGAGCTGACCTCGCTTTTGGCGCCATCCACGCCTGGCTTTGGATAATAACAGTTTGTAAAAAGCCAGTCACAATACTCTGTAACCTTTTGATCAAACTTGCACCAGACATGCAAAGAGTGTGGAAGTATGTCCATCCTGCCTGAATCAAAAAAGACCTTAACTCCTTCCTTTCCTTCGTACATGTACGCATCCTCTACTTTGACATCACCAAAGATCTCTTGTGCCTTTGATTTGATCAAATCTCGCTTTATAGGAAAGACCTTCTTTGTCTTGTCTATGACCATGCTTAGGTTTTCTGTTCCGTAAGAATCAAAGTCATTTATCTTTTCTTTTTGCGGAAAGTTTAGCGACAACACCATACTGTATTTTTTTCCTATTCTGGTTGCAATATCATTTATTGTGGTATAGCCAAGAGCTGGGTTTTTCATTAACAAGAATCGAATTTGTGGCATGTTTGATTTTAATTCTTTTTGAAGATCCTTTACAAGTGCACTAAAACTCACAACTTGAAATTAGAAATTTTTGCCATATATTCATTCGGACTACCTTTTTTAGATGACAATTTCATAAGATGTCATGTTACCACTTGATAAAGATGGTATGCCATATGACGAGGGAGCAGAAAAGGCAAGTAGTGTTGAAGACTACAAGGTAACATGCATCCAGTTTATCAAAGACATAAGTAACGACTACCTTGCATGGGTTGATTACTACAAACTTCCTCAAGAAGAAGACAAGAGAAGACGGGAGAGAATTTTAGCTATAGTAGAGAGGACAAACGAGTGGATTGCCAAAGTAGCTACGACAATCAAGGGCGTGGATGTTGTGATGAACGATGGAATCCAGAAGATGGCAGAAAGTACTGCAGGATATCCGTTTCAGATAGGAGTCTTTGTCAACAAGTCTTCTAGCTATACAATGGCAAAGCCTGGCATAATTGATATCAACATAAAATCAGTTGGACGTGAAGGGCGTAAAGTTGCATTGGGCTGGCATCAGAAGACTGCGCGCTTTTTGATAAGCTCTACTGCAAAAGATGTTACAATCGACGAATCAAACCTACCAAACCAAGAGTTTGATATGATGGATCTGCATTTGAGTATGAATGCTCAGAGCTGCCAGCAGCGAGATCTAATCTCCTTTACAGTAATAGTGGCAGAGATGCAGGATGGTCAGGAGATGGATAGGCGTGGCATGACAACAATTATTCACATAACATAATTTCCAAGACGTCTTGTTTTAAACAATTTAACCCCTTGGATTGAAAACTCTGATACCTCCTTCAATAAACCAAATTATCCAGTCTTGGGCATGGCAACACAACTTGAACTAAGACGCGAGATCCCAGCAGACGATTTCAAAGGCAAAAAAGTATTGGACAGAGAAGGAATTCAATATGGAAAAGTAAAGCATGTTCATATTAACACAGAGACCCTAGAAGTTTCTGGCGTTACGGTACATGAGGGACTTAACAAAGAGTACTTTCTGTCACGTGACTACATAGACAAATTCACTGACGAATCAGTCTTGCTTAGCAGGCCTCCTGTAAGAAAAGATGCGGTAGTTGTGGATATAGATGGTCACAAAATTGGCAAGATAAAAAGGCTGCACAGAAATCCCGACACAAACGAGTTTGAATCAATTGAGGTATCAACAGGACTAATGCACACTCGAGTCTTCTCAAAAACAGAGATCTGGGGAGTGGGCGAGAAGGTCATACTCAGACTAAGCAAAGCGCAGTACAAAAAATCTGACTGATTTTATTCCCACCTTTTTTGGTTAACCCTTCTGTAATGTGAAATTGAATCTTAAAAACACATACAACATAGGCAAATTTTATCATGACCGGTAAGATGCAAATTCGTGATGCCATACCAACTGACAAAACTAGCGTCCTAGATTTTTGCAAGGAGACATTTTCTTGGGGTGATTACATTTCAGATGTTTGGGATTATTGGATTTTAGAAGGCAAACTGTTAGTAATTGAAGAGGACAACAATCCAATTGGTCTTTGTCACGCATCCTTTTTTCCAAAACGACAAGCTTGGATTGAAGGAATAAGAATTCATCCAAAATATCGAAACCAAGGATATGGTCGTAGACTAATCTTGCATGCTGAATCAATTGCACAAACAAACTCGTGTAAAATAGCTAGAATGATAATTGAGAATGAAAATAAAATATCACTCAAGCTTGCTCATTCAATTGGATATTATATCGAGGACAGATGGAGGCTGTATTATTTAGTTCCAAAAAAACAGATTGCCTCTGTATCATTTGCTTCTGATGGTAAGCAAGTTGTAAATCTAATATCTTCTAATACGTATGCCAATTCATGGAAATGGCTTCCAGCTGAAAAATCTGATATCAAAGAATTGATCAATAAAAAAAGAGTACTTGTCTCGTTACAGAATGGCTCTGTTTTGGCAGTTGGTATTTGGAATGTATCAGAACATTTTGCTAGTACACTTCAGCTTGGTTTGATAAATGGCACCCAAAACGGAATCAATGATATTTTACATTTTATGCAAAACATGGGGCATGAATTAGGTTATCAAAGGATTCAAGTTTTTTGTCAGGAAAAAATACATCTTCAAATGGCAGATTTGGACAAAAGAGCCCTTTTCTGCTTGATGCGAAAGGATCTTCGATAGATGTGTAATCACCCTGAAAAAAAGGTATCTTACATTGATGCCATCACTTGGTAATGATGTTAGCAAATTTATAATCCACAAACGACTTTTCATCATTGCATGCTATAGAGACACGAACACTTTCCAAGGTTTACGGAAATGGAGTCAAGGCAGTTGACGAAGTTTCTATCAAAGTAGACAGTGGTGAAATCTTTGGGTTTTTGGGACCAAATGGAGCTGGAAAGAGCACTACCATTATGATTCTAACTACATTGCTCAAGCCAACAGCTGGCAGTGCATACGTTGCTGGCTTTGATGTTGTAGAACAGGCAAAAATGGTAAGACAAAACATTGGTTATGTACAGCAAGACTCTACTGCAGATGAATACCTGACAGGTAGAGAAAACCTTGAGCTGCAAGCAAGACTAAATCACATGCCAAAGGATTTGATAAGAAAAAGAGTAGATGAGATATTAGAACTCGTTGAGCTCTCAGAGAGACAACATGATGCAGTAGTAACATTTTCAGGCGGTATGAGAAAGCGGCTTGACATAGGAGGGGGACTGTTGTCCAGACCAAAGGTTTTGTTTTTGGATGAACCAACTCTCGGCCTTGACATACAAACACGATACAAGATCTGGGATTACATCAAAGACATACACAAACAATTTGGAATGACAATATTTCTTACCACACATTACATGGAAGAGGCTGACAGACTTTGTGATAATATCTCGATAATAGACTACGGCAAGATAAAGGTGACAGACTCGCCAAAATCCCTCAAGTCAGCTCTTGGCAACGAGGTTGTAGTCTTTGAGGTTGACTCTGTGATGAAGCTTGAAAGCTTACTTTCTGAGCTAAAAAAGATTCCACTTGTAAAGGAGGCCAAGACAAACGAGTATGAAGTTACTGTTTTTTCTTCAAGTGGAGATCAGGTGATGCCGAAAATATTCCAGATTTCTTCAGAGCTTGGAATAAAAGTAGAAACAATAGCGCTTACAAGACCTACACTTGATGATGTCTTTTTGTCATATACAGGAAGAGAGCTTAGAGATGAAAACGGAGTATACAACAAGAAAAAAGAGCGCGAAAAAATGAGGAGACTAAGGGCTTGATTCTTTCTGATACATATTCAATTTTCTGGAGGGAGATGAAAAGATACCGCAAGTCAAGAAGTGGTGTATTGATAAGATTGATCCAGCCCGTAATTTGGATCATAGTAATTGGAAACACGTTTGCAGGAACCCAGCCACTGATAAAATCTGTAGGATATGATCTGTCCTACATAGAGTTCATGGCTCCTGGTGTAATCATTCTTACTGCAATTTTCACAAGCATCTTTGGCGGAGTCAACACCTTGTGGG
>JBOGRG010000050.1:0-1110 GCA_050749365.1 Nitrosopumilaceae archaeon | reverse complement strand
AGTTAAAAAAGTTCTAGTATTTTGGCATCAGTCTTAATTTGGTCTTTGCAGAAAGAGCAATTATTGATATAATTGCAACTGCAAGTACCAAAGCTGCTATTGCGCCAAACTCTGGAACTATTTGTGTACCCACAATCTCGATTTCAGTATCGCCAGCAAGGAATCCAATACTAAGGATTCTTGAGTCTGTGGTCTTTGCCGTTTCTTTAAATTTAGCTTCCTCTCCTCCAATCAAAACAAAAAACGTATCATCCTCTAGGTCTTTTGGATCTACAGTTTTGCCCACCATTATATCATCAGGACTTAGATTTGCTGGTTTTTTGGCGTCTATGAAATCTCTAGGAAGCGTCACAGTAATAGAACCAGTCTTAACGGCATCTATTGTTATGACCAGTGCCAGTCCATCTGCATCAATCTCCATATTCTTAACTGTTCCACCCCTTATGATATACTCAATATCAAAAGTTCCTTGTTCACCTACATCAATAGTAAAAACTTTCGTTATTGCCGGATTTATCTCGGCTGTGCCAGTACCTCCACTAAAAGAAAACGTTGTATCAGCTTGTTGAGCTGCACCGTATTGTATTATTACTGTATAGTTTCCAGCTGCCTTCCATAGAGGACCAGTGGCTATGTATGTTCTCGAAAATTTTCCATCAGCTGCCGCTGTAAATTGGTCAATTTGTATAAGCTTATTGGTTGAATCCAAAACTCTAAGAGTTATTGGTATGCCTTCTTCTGGGTGTTTGACAAGACCTGTTATGACCACAGTATCACCTTGATCATACGAATCACTGTCTGTTGTTACACTTAGTGGTGGAATGTTGTGTGAATCTGCAAAGGCAGGAAGTGTCATACCAATTGAAGACATTAGAATTACTATGAGCGCATAAACGGAGTATTGTAAAGCCATATTTACTAGGCAAATATCAAGGTTCATAAGTATTTATGTATTAATAAAACAAAAATTGACTTGAAGTTCTAGTATTTTGGCATCAGTCTTAATTTGGTCTTTGCAGAAAGAGCAATTATTGATATAATTGCAACTGCAAGTACCAAAGCTGCTATTGCGCCAAACTCTGGAACTATGAAGGTACCAATGATCTCTAT
>JBOGRG010000049.1:0-1998 GCA_050749365.1 Nitrosopumilaceae archaeon | reverse complement strand
TTTCATACCGATTCTTGATGCAACTATTGCAAAGGTAGAATCACTTACAACATTTCTTTTCTGTTCGTTTTCTGTCAAAAGAAGATTAGAAAAAGCGTCTTTTGGATTTAAGAAAAACTTGGCATCATTATTGTATTCTAAAATTATGACTGTGTGGTTTCCCGCTATCAGATTTTCATAAATGGTATAATACACACTAGACACAGAATGCTGATCTTTCATCATTGTGACAACTTTGCCAATCTTGTAGTAATGCAGACCACACTCGCCTACAAGAGATGTAACTGCAGATGCAGCATGGATGGTTCTAGTCTTGATTTTTTCTGATATGGCCCTAGTTCTAAGCTCGATATGCGTTGTTGCTATGTATGGATCACCATAGGAGAGTAAAACAACGATCTTCTTTTTAGCTTCGTTGAGTATGGCCTTTCCATCCTCAACCATCCATCTTGTTGCTATCCTAAAGTCTCCTTTTACGAATCTTTTTATCTTTGCAACCTCAGCTTTTGAGATTGGGCTAGTGAAAATTTCTAGAAAAACAACATCTGCCTTTTTTAGAATTTTTATAGCATCAGAACCTATTCCATCAGATCCAGAAATTCCTAGGCCTACAAACCACAGCATAATCGGGTTTTAGGATTTGGTTATTTTGACCTTGCGAAGTCATGTCACCTAAACTTTATTTAAAAACTCTTTAGTAATAATGGATTGAGAAAGAATTGATTTCAGAGTACTAGTGTAATTAATTAGGATCTGTCGTCTCTACCAAAAAGAACCTTATGGTCATCCAAGTCTATCAATTGAACCACATTTTGATCATAAAAAACCCTGTAAACTAACCTATGCGATTTAGTTATCCCATAAGCATAACAATATTTGTATCTGCCGTGTTTACGCTCACCTAAGGTTCTTGGGTCTTTAGCCTCAGTCAAGTCTAAAATTGCTCTCCTGTAGCCATCAATAATTTGTTTATCAGATCTAAATTTTTTTAATTTTTTATCAATGGTATTATCAACTGAACTAATCTTCCACAAATCTTATTCTTCTAGAACTTCATCAACGTGTTTAAGATATTCTTTAGCATTTGCATAAGTAGTCGTTTTTTCCTTTCCAGAATCAATACGATCTAATAATTCTTCTATTTCTGGAGTTAACTCAGTGTCGTTCTTTTTTGGACGTGCTTTTTGCATGTTATACCATAACATTCCGTTCTTTATAACATATCGTATACATTGTACATACGTGTAAGAGGGTGTCAAACTTTCTGCATTATTCTCTTATCTATCAAATCTGCGGCATTAGGAATTGTTTAACACATTCCAACAACAGCACTCATCCCATGTACAATTTGGACATTCTTTTGAAGAATTACTCTCCCTACAATCTTGCGGTAAGCAATTACAGTCTGCACATTTTATCTCCATGTATAATTACCATATTTGAGATGTAATAAAAATTTGAGGATCCATTACTGGAATGGATCGATAAATGGACAGTTTACTATATGGTCACTATCCATCGGTCTTGCAAGCTCGACATTTATCTTTCCTGCCGACTTTAGTGCATTGATATCTGCTATTGTCTCCAGTACTGATGCTTGGGTGGGATCTTTCCAACCTATCATGGAGATTCTCCACAGCGGACTGTAATTCTCATCCCCCGGTGCAGAAGCTGCAATTCCAGCTTGGAATCCCATAGGACCAGAGCCCTTGATTCCATTCATGAACTGGAACAAATCAACTGCTGCTGGACTTATTATTGTAGGTGCAAGTGTTGGAGCATTAACAGTGCCCATCATCACTGCAGGCATTTCTGGTGTTGCGTCTGTTACAATGTAGTAGATTGCCCTCCCATCAGGTCCCCAGCCTCTATGTGCAACAAACGTCACTTTCATCTTGTTAGTGTCTATATCAAGAACTTGGGCCTCGCCATATGGCGTCTCATCAGTCAAGGTCTTGTCCTTTTTTACAGGCATCTGGCCATCTGGCCAAACAATCT
>JBOGRG010000048.1:0-1862 GCA_050749365.1 Nitrosopumilaceae archaeon | reverse complement strand
AATATCAACTTTAAAATCATTTTTTGCAAACGGATTCATGTTATCAAATGCACCATCGATTAGATTTCTGAAAAATTGTCCTGCATGGCCGTCAATTTCTGGAGCAATACCTCCAAGCTCGCCTTCTTGAACTGCATACAATCCATAGTCTTCGATGTGTGTAGGAGCCTAGTTGTACTGCCAAGTTCCGGATGCTCCTGCAACCACCTTTGCGTTGCTGCCATTTCTTTTCTTGGCCTCATTAATTTTCATGTGCAGTTCTCTGCAGTAAAATTCGTCATAGGACATTTGCTTGCGACCATAAGTAAAGGTCATGGTTACTGGTCCCATCCCAAGCGGATCCATCTCGTGGGTTCCAATTACCTGAGTTTCTGGACCAATGAACTTGTCCACATGGTCTGGATGTGCCACGACAACTTCATCACGCCCAAAGCCATCACGTAAGAGCGCCGCTTCGACCTTTCTTATTCCATATGGGGCATAATCTGCAATTCCATCTGTATGACTAATAGGATTGCATATGAAATCAAACAAAACTCGTGGAGTTACCTGTTGTCCTAGTAGGTAATGCCAGATGCTATTTTTTGACCTGTGTTGGTCTATTGCTGGAGCACAGCCAAAAAAGGTAGCAAGAGATATCCCACGATACGGCGACATGAGAGTACGATCAGCAGTTAGTACAATTTTTGGATGGCCCACTTTGGTTCCTTGTCTGGATTCTAAAGTCATTCATTTTAAGGTTTGCTGTGTGTTTAGTAATTTTCTAGTATTCCAGCCTTATTTCTGTGAGTATATCCAAACTCTTTGTTTGACAACAAATATTCACCATCAAAGACTGTACCGTCTTTACAAACAAGAACTTCTTCAACACAACAGCTTCCACATATTCCCATTCCGCATTTCATCATTCTTTCAAGGCTTGCCTGAACTGCGATCTTTTTTGCTGAAGCCAGTTGAACCACTTTGTGCATCATCTTTTCTGGACCGCAAGTATATACTGCGTCAAATTTTTTTTCATCAAGTAATTTCTCCATCACATCAGTTACAAGCCCTGCTTTTCCATACGAACCATCTTCTGTCACGGCAATTACCTGATGCTTGTTATGTTCAAGAATAGAGTTTGCCATTTTTTCAAAAAAGACTTCTTCTTTTGTCTTTGCTCCCATCAACATTGTAACTTCATCTGTTTTTTTCAGAAACGTTAACATACGTATCAGTGGAACAAGGCCAGTGCCTCCGCCTACAAGCAGGAGATTGCCATTCTTTATGTTAAATGAATTGCCATATGGCCCTCGCACTCCTATGTATTCACCAACCTTTACGTCATAAAGCGCAGTTGATGCCATACCGTGTTTTCGTATAGTAAAGGCCGCTTTTCCTCTCTCCAATGATATCATTACACTCATTGGCAGCTCGTTTACTCCCAGTATCCAAACCATCGCGAACTGTCCTGGCATGACACTTGCAAAAGTCTCACTTGAAAACACTAGTGTCCGCACGGTAGGTGTCTCCTCTATTACTTTTTCTATTTTTACAACTATTGGTTTGTCAGAATTTTTTTGCAATCCCCACCATCTCATCTATCTTTGAGAATCCTTTCTTTTCCATGTACCTTGAGATACCACTGTTTATTTCTGAAAACACACTTGTCCATTTGTCACCTATCGCACTACCAATCTGTACCGCACTTGCACCAGCTAGGATAAATTCAATTGCATCTTCCCAGTCAGATACTCCACCACACCCAACTATTGGAATGTCAAACTTTGATGAAATTTCATAAACACATCTTACTGCAATTGGTTTTATTGCAGGACCTGAAAGCCCTCCAATTTTATGACTAAGAATCGGTCTTGTTGTTT
>JBOGRG010000047.1:0-1017 GCA_050749365.1 Nitrosopumilaceae archaeon | reverse complement strand
TAATTTGATTTTCTAATCATTTAGCTTTTGGGTTTAGGTCGCATACATCGCCTTTTCCGTCGCCATCGGTGTCACGTTGATTTTTGTTTGGATATTCTGGACAGTTGTCTTTGTTGTCTGGAATGCCGTCTCTATCGTAATCTCTGGCAGAGGCTGCAGATGATTCCTTTTTAGCTGTCTCGCCTTTTGGTGTTGGATCACATTTGTCACCAATGCCATCTCCATCAGAGTCATGTTGCGCCCTGTTTGGATGCTTTGGGCAATTGTCTTTTCCGTTTGGTATTCCGTCTCTGTCAGAATCTCCCTCAAGCTCCCTAGTCTTCGCATCTCCACGAGGAGTTGGATCACACTTGTCACCTATTCCGTCACCGTCAAAATCTCTCTGATCCCTGTTCATGTGTCGTGGACAGTTGTCTTTTTCGTCTGCGATTCCATCCTTGTCTGTATCGTGCGATGCAAATACGTTATCAAAAGATGGAACTATCGACATCATTACAAGCAATACTGATAATGTACCAACCAAAACATAGTTTCTTTTTGTCATCGTGATGTAATCCATCCTAATCCTCGCTTATATAAAAAATATGGTTTATTAACAAATCTTGTATTTTCTAAACAAGATTGGTTTATGAAAAATTCTGTAATGAAATTTTTAGAGTTGACGATGATATCCGTTACGTAGGAATTTTCTACAGGACCAAGTCATATACGAGGATGCGTGAAGGTGTTAAAAGTTTGCTGACCCCAGAAGAGACTAGAAAGTCGGTGGAAGATGCAATGTTAAGATGGGTAAGCCGCAGGTCTTTAACAAAACTGGGAGAACCAATCTATGCTTTGGCTAAATACGAAAAGATCAAACGTTTTACCATCCCCTTGGGCGGACATGGTTTGGTTTTGGTAAGCATGGGACCAAATGCAGACCATGATAGAATAGTCAGCCAAGTGCTCAAAATAAGAGACAAGTACTTGCCTCACTTGGAAGAGTGAAAAGTGTACAACACTAGCTGAAGCCAGCTC
>JBOGRG010000046.1:0-1587 GCA_050749365.1 Nitrosopumilaceae archaeon | reverse complement strand
TCTATTATCACAGATATGGTTGATCTTTGTTTCTGGTCTTTCTTTTCACCCTTTTTTGAGCCGCCTTCTTTTTTTGCAGCCTCTGCTTGCTGTGCTTTTTCTGCTTGCGCAGGAGATTTTTTCTTTGCTCCACCCATAAATGGCGTTTTGTATGACCTATTTATAAACGCACGATGATCACATAAATCCTAAATATTTGTCAGACTCGATTTTGTTGTGGGACTAGACGTAATCGAAGAAAAAAATCTTAATGACGTCATAGAATATGCTCTTGATTATCCAAATGTAGTCTTAGCAGGAGTAAAGTCTATTCTATCACAAAACGTCATGCTTGGTGACTTTGGATATGGACTTTATCTTGGATACGTATCAGGCGTCTTCTTTGATGGATTTCTAAGAAGAAACAGTAGGTTTCTTAACGATGAGGAGATGTCTGGTTTTCATGCCGTGCTCTTTAAGCGATCCCCTGAAATCTTGCTTAAGATAAAGGTTCATCTTGGCCTAAAATAACTCAAGCTTTTATTGCCAGAATTGATAAAAATCGGCAGATGAAATTTTCTCTTGTTGCAGACACTCTAAAGATAATGGAAAGTACTACAAAACGACTTGAACTGACTCAGTACCTTGTAGACCTATTCAAAATAACACCAGCCGAGATTATTTCAAGCGTGGTCTATCTATTGCAGGGAAAGCTCAGACCCGATCACGAGGGAGTGGAGCTTGGTGTTGCTGAAAAAATAGCAATAAAATCTATATCAAAATCTGCGGGAGTGCCAATTAAAAAAATAGAACACATCTATCACGAAGTCGGTGACTTGGGACAGGCAGCCTCAAAGATTTTAGAACAAAAGACACAGACTACGTTTCTAACTGAGACAATTACTGTAGAAAGGGTGTATGACATATTGTACAAAATTGCAGAGCTGAAAGGAAATCGTTCCCAAGATATGAAGATGAAGTACATTTCCAGTCTTTTAAACGACGCAACGCCAATGGAAGCAGGATTCATTCTTAAAATAATCACGGGTTCTCTGCGCCTAGGCATTGCAGATTATACCATAATGGATTCGCTTGCCATCGCATTTACCGGTTCCAAAGAAAACAGAGCAGTGCTTGAACAAGCCTATAATGTATCAAGCGACTTGGGGAAGGTAGCTGTTGCGGTTGCAAAAAACGGAATCAATGCAATAAAAAATTTTCAGGTTTCTGTCTTTAGTCCCATCAGGCCAATGCTTGCAGAGCGAGTTAAGAGCTCAGAAGAGGCACAAGAAAAAATGGGATCAGAGTTTGCTGCAGAATTCAAGCTTGATGGCGAGCGAGTGCAGCTACACCTACAAGGAGAAAAAATCGTGCTTTATTCAAGAAGTTTAGAGAACATCACAAGCTACTATCCAGACATTGTTGAAAAAATTACCAAGTTACTAAATGTGCATGAGACAATACTAGAAGCTGAGGCCGTTGCAGTTAATGAGAACACTGGAGAATTTCTTGCATTTCAGGAACTCATGCATCGCAGACGAAAATATGGTGTAAAAAAGGCAGTAATGCAATATCCAATAACAGTAAACTTTTTTGACGTCATGTATG
>JBOGRG010000045.1:0-9483 GCA_050749365.1 Nitrosopumilaceae archaeon | reverse complement strand
CTTGGTGTGTGCCAATTTTATGAATCTCAAGTGGTTCCATTATTATATCAGAAACTTTCATGCGTGGATTAATTGAGGCATAAGGATCTTGATACACCATCTGACACTGCATTCTAAGCTTGCCAAGACTCTCACTATCTTGTTCTATTTCAATGCCATCAAAGAAAATCTTTCCAGAGTCTGGCTCTATTGCTCTCAAAACAAGTCTGGCAGTGGTGGTTTTGCCAGATCCAGATTCTCCTGCTAGAACAAACACCTCGCCTTTTTTTAAAGAAAAGGAGACATCGTCAACTGCCCTGACAACAGTTTTTGATGAAGAGAAAACACTTTTTTTGATAAAATGCTTTGTTAGATTCTGAACTGAAAGGATTTCATCCAACACAAGTAATTGAAATACAACCTATATCAAATCTTATGTGGTTGAAGATTGCACTTTACTCTTGAATGGCTTTCTCTGAAATAACGTCGTGAACTGTTTCATTAATTACTGCCTCTGCAATATCGCTTGAATACTCGGCAGTTCGGCGTATATCTTCTAAGACAAACTTTATGATGTTAGTATATTTTTTTGATTCTTCTAGACTATCCATAAATTCTTTTTCTTTTTCTGCTATTTTGCAGGCCTCAGAAGCCACTGTATCTGCAAGAGCATAATCACGTTTGTTTAATGCAGTAATAGAATTCTCAAATACTCTCAGGGATTCTTCACTCAGCTTGGTAATTTTTTGTAGCATAGCTGGTTCCAGTGTTGATTTAAGAAATTTGACTCTTTTTGCTATTGAGACAGCATGATCTGCAATCCTTTCTACACACTTGACTACTACTCTGTAGCTTATACAATCAGATGGTTTTTGCAGTCCTATATCACGTAATACTTTCTCATGCTGTACTGCAAGTGTGAGGTTTCTCATTATATACAAACTAAACCGGTCAACTTCATCATCTAAATGAGTAATCTCTTCCCCAAGTTCTACATTCATCTCTCTTAACGCATTAATTGCATCCCGGTGCATCGTAGATGTGAGTAAAAACATCCTCTTTAGTGCATCACTAATAGAAAGCTCAGGTAGGCTTGTCAGAATTTGAATAGTTATTGATTCTGGACTAGATTCAACTATTTCTGTTCCAATCATGTTTGTTCTTACTAGATCTCTTATGGCTTGTTTCTGGTTGGGTAGAATTCTGCCACCCTTGCTTTGTACTTCTATTATTTGATAACCTGCAAGATACATTGCAATAATTTTTCTCTTAATTGATTCGAGTGAGTCTTTCTGTCCTATTGTTGCTTGTGATTTTACGGCCTTTGCAGATTGTATAGCTCTAACGGGGAAAAGTGATAATGAATTATTTACATTTTTAATTATTGATACTTGGTCTCCTGTATGAAGATGCATGTTGTCGACCCATTTCTTTGGCAGTGATAGTACATATGTTGAGCCACCAACAAGCTGGAGTTTTCTAACTTCCTTTTCATCATGTAGATCTGACAAGTATGGATAATAGAAAGAGTATAGATTAAAGCAATTTTGAATATGTTCTATATGGTTCTATATAGTTCTATATGCACCTATGAAGATTTGAAAATTATAGTCATATCTTACATATTCATCCCAAAGGATCAACATTTGTATTGATTAGGGCAGTTAATCTTAAGAAAGGATTCCTGAATACCGATAAAATATTCAAGATAGCTGTAACTTTAGCCGCAACCTACGTCTTGGTAATTCTTGCATTGATGGTATTTGAGCTTGCTACGGGCTCATTTCCTGTCTTGGAAAAAGAGGGCTTTTCCTTTTTTACTGGTTCTGATTGGAATGCTGTAGAAGAAAGAGAATCATTTGGAGCTGCACCGTACATCCTAGGAACCCTTGTTACTGCTGGACTAGCTATGGCAATGGGTGTACCAGTAAGTATAGGAATTGCAATGTTCCTGTCGGAACTTGCTCCAAAGTTTATACGAGAACCACTTTCATTTGTAATCGAGCTTCTTGCCGCAGTTCCAAGTGTGATATATGGACTGTGGGGTCTTTTTTTGTTCAGGCTATATTTTAAGGACTGGATTGAAGTGCCACTTCATAATATGTTTGGTAACAGTATATGGTTTTTTTCAGGAACTCCTTTTGGTTTGGACATTTTTACAGCAAGTGTAATTCTTGCTATCATGATAATACCAACAATTTCCTCAGTCTCAAGAGAGATAATGCTTGCAGTTCCAAACAGTCAAAGAGAAGCCGCATACATGCTAGGAGCAACAAAGTGGGAAGTATTCAAGATGGCTGTAATTCCTTACTCTAAATCAGGACTGATAGGTGCATCAATACTTGGTCTTGGTAGAGCAGTTGGAGAAACCATGGCAGTTACAATGTTGATAGGAAATGCAACTGGTGAAAGTGCGTTTCCGCAATCGTTATTCAAAGCTGGTCAAACTATGTCTAGCATAATTGCAAATGAATTCAATGAAGCATCAACTGTAGGTCTTCATGTTCATGCCTTGATTGGAATAGGACTGATACTCTTTGTGGTTGCAATGGCAATAAACATAGTAGCACATCTTCTTGTCTCAAGAGTACTAAAGGCTCATGAAGGAGCTGTTCAGGCATGATAACAACACAACAACGAGCAGAATTTAGAACACATTTTAGGTATAATGTAGGTAGACGACTAGTAGTAGACAAGATTGTAAAGGGGGTTGTGTTTGCGTGTGTCATTCTTGCAATCATTCCACTTGGAAGCATACTGCTTGAGGTCTTCAAGAATGGATCAGCTGCTCTAAGCATAGAATTTCTAACTCAAATTCCAGGTGCTATAGGAACCGGAGAAGGTGGCATAGGTCCTGCAATTCAGGGTACTTTGCTGATAATAGGAATGTCCAGTTTGATAGGAGTGCCCATAGGTGTTCTATCGGGCATTTTTCTTTCAGAGTTTGGTGATAATAGATATGGTAAGACAATCAGATTCTTCAATGATGTAATGGCCGAATTTCCTTCTATCGTTATAGGAATTTTTGCGTTTCTTGTGATAGTACTTGTGCTGGGAAATTTTTCACTCTGGGCTGGCACTTTCGCACTTTCGATCATAATGTTACCTATAATTTCAAGAACAACCGAAGAATCGCTAAAACTTGTTCCAATAATCCACAGAGAAGCAGGGTATGCACTAGGAATCAAAAGATGGACCATTATCACACGCATTGTACTATCAAGTGCAAAAAGTGGCATGGTTACTGGAATAATGCTGGCTGTAGCAAGAATAGGAGGAGAAACAGCTCCACTTATCATGACCATACTTGGCAGTAGCCAGTTCTTTTCTGGATTTGATGGACCAATGGATGCGCTTCCACTTAGAATATGGAGGCTTTCATTACTTCCATACGATAGTGCCCAAGCTCAAGGGTGGGGCGCTGCACTGGTTCTGATATTGATAGTACTTACACTAAACATAGGAGTAAGGTACTTCTTTTTGAGAAAACGTGGTAGAGGATTTCACTTTAGAGCTGCAAGGAGAGAACAAAAATGGAAATAGTAAAAAACATGATCACCCAAGCACCTAACTTCACAGAAGATAAAAAGTACAAACTGGTTGCTGAAAACATTACTGCAAGCTACGATGGTATAGTGGCAGTTAAGAATGTCACAATAAAATTCAAAGACAGAGCGGTCACAGCCTTGATAGGTCCATCAGGATGCGGTAAGACAACACTACTTAGATGTCTTAATCGGATGCACGAATTAACAAAAAATGCCACAGTGACTGGAAGAGTTTTGCTTGATGGTGCAAATCTGTATTCAAACATTGACGATCCTATCATACACCGACGGAAAATTGGAATGGTCTTTCAGAAACCTAATCCATTTCCTACTATGTCTATTTACGACAACGTTGCTGCTGGACTAAAACTAAATGGCCTCAGAGACAAAGCCATGATTGATGAAATAGTTAGAGGATGTCTTCAGATGGTGTATCTGTGGGATGAGGTAAAGCATGATTTGAAAAAACCTGGAATGAGTCTTTCTGGTGGACAGCAACAACGACTTTGTATTGCAAGAGCTCTTGCAATACAGCCTGAGGTTCTTTTAATGGATGAACCTGCCTCTGCACTAGATCCAATAGCAACTCAAAAAATAGAAGAGATGATAAACGAACTCAAAAAAGAGTACACTATAATCATAGTCACACACAACATGCAACAAGCTATGAGGGTGGCAGATTATACGGGATTTATGTATCTTGGAGATTTGATAGAATTTGGAGAAACACGACAAATCTTTGAGAATCCAAGAAACGAGATTACAGCAAAATATGTGCAGGGACAGTTTGGTTAAAAATGGCTCGTCTGATAGATCCACATCTTAGCCAACTTTCAACTTTGATGGTGCAAATGGGCAATTTGGCTGCTCAAAGCATAAACTTGGCTATAGATTCCTATCTTGGGGGAAAAAATGCACGCAGTGAAGCATACGAACTTTCTGATCAAATATCAAAGCTGTATGATCAAGTGGGAAACCTAACCTTTGAAATGATCTTAAAGTACCAACCAGTGGCAAGCGATTTTAGATTGATTAGATCCTCAATTGAGATCTCCTATGCCTTTACTAGATTTGGCAGGTACGCATATGACATTACCATTGTGAGAGATATGTTTGGCGATTTATCAGAATGCAAAAATGATGTCATCTATACAATTTCAGGAGAAATAAAGCATATGATAAACTTGGCAGTTCAATGCTTTGCTACCCTCGATCTTGAAAAGGCAAAGCAGCTTCAAACAAACGAAGATCTTGTAGACAAATATTATGCACGACATCTACCCATGCTTATTAATTCAAAGAATACTAAATGTGCACTTGCAGTTGCATTGGTTCTAAGATATCTAGAAAGAATAGCGGATCATGCATCATTTATGGGAGAATCAGTAAATTACATTGTTACAGGAAATCGCAAATCTTAATTCATTATAATTTCTTTTGAATACGTACAAAGCAGATTCTACTCGACAATTAATTTAATCAATCTATATAGTAAAAGTAGTTTACAGCTAATTATGTAATCTATGTGAACTATTCGTAAATAGAAATTAAAATGTCATATCATCAATGAGAATAAAATCAATTTTAGGATTAGCTTTAATGCTTATCCTGATAATACCAGCAGCATCACTTAGTGCAAACGCAGCAACAATGCCAGATTTACCAAAAGGCAAATTTCAAATTACAGGGGCAGGAGCAACATTTCCATTTCCTATCATTGACAAGTGGAGAGTAGAATATAACAAACTAAATCCAGATGTTAATTTGAACTACCAATCAATTGGAAGCGGTGGTGGTGTAAAACAGCACACCGAAAAAACAGTTGATTTTGGTGCCAGTGACGCACCATTGTCTCCTAATGAAGCTAAAGCGGCAGCTGGAACGTTGACAATTCCTGAAACAATAGGAGCAATCACAATATCCTACAATCTTCCTGAATTCAAACAAAGTGGACTCAAATTAACTGGTCCAATTATTGCAGACATTTACTTGGGTAAGATAACCAAATGGAATGACAAAAAGATCCAAGATCTAAACAAGGACGTAAAATTGCCAAACAAAGACATTCTTGTAGTTAGACGCTCAGATGGCTCTGGTACTACATATGGATTCACTGACTATCTATCCACAGTCAGTAAAGTTTGGAATACTAACATAGGAAAAGGCAAGTCTGTTCCATGGCCAGTAGGAGTAGGCTCTCCAGGAAATGAGGGTGTTGCAGGCGTGATACAAAAGACTCCATACTCTATAGGATATGTGGAATTGGCATATGCGTTCCAATCAGGCATGACATACGCGTATATTCAAAACGGGGATGGAACCGCTTTTGTTGCGCCATCAATAGAATCTATCAGAGCCGCCGCAGCTGGCATGTCAACAAAGCTACCAAAAGCAGATGGAGATTGGAGTAAGGTATCAATCGTAAATTCGCCAGGAAAAAATTCCTATCCAATATCAAGTTTCAGCTATCTTTTGGTATACAAAGACCTAGACACGATAAAGAGCATGGACAAAGACAAGGCAAAAGCATTGGTTCACATAATTTACTGGATGGTAACTGATGGTCAAAAACACTCTCCTTCATTGCTTTATGTTCCATTGCCTGAAGAAGTACAGCAGATAGGAAAGCAGGGACTTGCCCAAATAAAGTTCAAAGGAGAGCAGCTATTTGCATATAGTGATACATCTAAAACAGACTCCAAAAAAGGCTCTGCGGCATCAAAAGATTCCGGAATGTCAGATGACAAGTATCAAAAATGTGAAAAGTACAAAGATATTTCATGGAAGTACGATGCATGTAAAAAGTCTGTAGACAATGCAGCTAAGAAAACATCTCTGAAGACATCGAAATAAAACCTTCTTTTCATTATTTTTATTTTAGTTTGTATTAGATGACACGATTATTTTTTGATCATTCAAACGTGATATACTATATAGATTCATATCACTAATAGTGCACACGGTGATCACGTAATCAATATGGATCTCGATTAAGTATTTATCAAATTCATCTAATGTCATGAAGAAATCAAATCTTCAAAAAATTGCTGCGCTGACTATCTTTGCAACGATTCTATTAATACCAGCAATAAAACCAACACAGACATTAGCACAAGAAGAACCACAATTAGACACTGATAGCGTAAATGAGGTAGGACTCAAAGTTATATTTCATTTCAGGGAAGCTGATGAAATAGTAAACAGCTTCAAAGTCATCGATACAGTGTCAAGTGGACTGTCAAGTGGCTTTGATCGTACCAAGCAACCTACCTTCAGATTAGAAGGAGTAATAGGCTGGGACAAACCATTACTTTACAAAGCAATAGACACAACCTCTGTTGTCGGAGATGATGTTAGAACTAACGACTGGAATGAGTTTGAGGTGGATGTTAAGTTCCAGCGTGGAGAACAGACATATAGACAGTTTTCTTACATCGATTGTCGGGTGAAAAACTACAATGTTTTTACAGAATATGACAAAGAAGAGAGCTACAACCAAAAGACAGACTTTGCATACATTGATAGAATAGACTTTGAATGTAGAGGATTTTCACTAGTAAACCCAACCTACGACAAAATAATGAAAGATAGGGTGGATGAAACAACCCAGGAATTATTGAAAAACATGAACAAGGATAGTAAACTAGACAACGCTAAAAGCAAAGAGATAGCAAAAGCAGAAGCAAAGTTTAGCTACCGCTAAACACTACAACTTTTTATTTATTTAAATTCAATATCTGTAAAAAAATATCTTGTTGTTTACACGAAATGTACTTTTACATTATTCGTATAGCCAGCAGAGAACATCACCAGAGCCTGTTTTGAATTTGGGGGGATCTTTTTTGCATTTTTCCATTGCTTGAGGACATCTGTCATAGAACCTGCAACCTTCGTGTGGATTGACTAAACCAGGTGGATTACCTTTGATGAATTTTGGCTTTTTTGTACCTTTCAAAGATGGGATGGATTCCAAAAGACCTTGGGTGTAAGGATGTTTTGGATTCTTGTAAATCTCAGACGCATTTCCAAATTCGACCATTCTTCCTCCATACATTATGCCAATCTTTTCTGCAATCTCTGATATTATAGAAAGATCATGCGTAATTAGCATGATGGACATGCCATCTTTCTTTAGTTTTTTAAGCAAGTTAATTATCTGTGCTTGTACAAGTACATCTAGTGCAGTTGTAGGCTCGTCAGCTATGACAAACTTTGGCTTTAAGAGAAGTGCCATAGCAATTACAATTCGCTGCTTCATTCCACCGCTAAGCTCATGTGGATATTTTTTTAGAACTTCTTGACTGAGACCTACAGAACTTACTATCTCCAATATTCGTTTTTGAAAATCTCCTTCATAGTGATGCTGCTTAAGAATCTCAACAAACTGATGCTCAACGGTAAATACGGGATCCAAGGAATTCATAGCTCCTTGAAAAACCATGGCTATGTCTTTCCACCTGTGTTTTTTTGCAAACTCTGCTTCCGGCATTTTGAGTATGGATTTGCCTTCCAAAAGAATATCGCCAGATACTATCCTGCCACCTTGTAGTGTGCGCATAATTGAAAGCCCAAGTGTGCTTTTTCCGCAAGCGCTCTCTCCTGCAATTCCAACAGACTCTCCTTTTTCTAAAGAAAAGCTTACATCATCTACCGCATGGACAGTTCCACTGCGAGTTTCGTAATGTGTTTTCAAATTTTGTACCGAAATATGTGGCATCGATCTTTTTAGATCTACGAACTAAATGTGGGTTTTGGAAGAAGGGGTTATATCCAAGTTTTAGTAAGTAAAAAAAACTGATTTACTTTGAAGACTCCAACTTGTAGTTTTAATGCAAAGAGTGAGTTTGAGACTAAGCGCTAGTGAAGTGTTATGGATTTCAAACGAACCCACTACATAGGAAATCTTGATGCCTCAATGGAAGGAAAAAAGGTCATCGTAGGAGGCTGGGTTGAGGACTTGCGTGAGCTTGGCAAGCTGACCTTTTTGACACTGCGTGATGTAACAGGCGTTGCCCAAATAGTCTTGGCTGGCGATGAGGTCCTCAAGCAGATAAAAGGACTTACAAGACAAAGTGTCATCAAAGTTACAGGCACAATTCAAAAATCCAAAGCCAGAGACTTTGCTTTTGAAATAAAATCAGAAAAAATAGACATACTCACAGTAGCAGTACAACCACTGCCCATAGATCCAATAGGTAGACTTGAAAGCGATATTGACAACAGATTAAACGCAAGAGCACTAGATCTGCGCAACCAAAAGACAGCAGCTATCTTCAAGCTGCGACATCATGCGCTTGCATCAATCAGAAAGACTCTGATAGAAAACAATTTCATTGAAGTCAACACGCCAAAAATAATTGGAAGTGCAAGCGAAGGAGGAGCAAATCTTTTTTCATTCAAATATTTTGAAAGGCAGGCATATCTTGCCCAGAGCCCACAGCTTTACAAAGAGCAGCTTACAATTGGTCTTGAACGAGTTTTTGAAATAGCGTCGTATTATAGAGCTGAAAAATCCCATACAGTAAGACATCTGACAGAATTTACAAGTGTCGACATTGAAGCTGCCTTTATGGATTATTCAGACGTCATGGATGTTTTAGAATCTGTTGTAGCAAATGTGTTTGAATATACTGATAAAAACTGCCCTACTGAAAAAAATGCCCTTGGTATAGAAATCAAAAAACCTTCAACACCGTTTGAACGTATATCATACAAAAAGGCAATAGAGGAGCTTGGGCGTGATGGCATAAAGCTTGAGATGAGAGATGACCTGCAAGATGCACACCTTCGCAAGCTTGGAGAAAGACACCATGGCTTTTACTTTATAATTGACTGGCCAATGAAACTAAAGCCATTTTATATTCATGAAAAAGACGATGACCCAACACTGTCACGTTCCTTTGATCTTCAGCATAGACATCTTGAGCTTTCTTCAGGCGGCACACGCCTACACGAT
>JBOGRG010000044.1:0-1076 GCA_050749365.1 Nitrosopumilaceae archaeon | reverse complement strand
CGGTATTATCCTTATCAGTTCCTAAAGAATATCCAGTTTTACTAAATTGACCCAAGTTTGTAATTGCGTTGAAGGCAAGAGCGTTTATTGGTTGACTACTGGTACTAGCTAATGATGCTATTTGTACTGTAAAGTTTCTTACATTGTGTCTTGGAATGGTAACTCCAGTAGTATCTTCCCAATACGCAACACTATGTCCTGGATTCCAGCCTGTGGCAGGAAATACCCCTGTTACAGCACCAAATATGTCAGAAGCGTCTGGAGAAACTGCTTCTATAGATACTTGATTTATGGTCATGGTGGTATTGGTTGGATTTACAACGTTTACGTTAAAATATCCTATATCACCAGTAGACTCTCCAAATGGACTTGGCGCTGCTACAAATATCTGAGGTTTTGCAGAGAATTTTATTTCCGGAAGTATTCTTAAAGAAGAATTGGTCTGGTTGCTAGTAAATCTAACACCATCAAAATCTCGAGCTGTAGCAGTGGTATTGAATCTAACAGGCGTATTGCCTGCTCCTTTTATTGTATAATTCCACAGAAAAAGAATGTCCTCGTTTGGATCAAGTTTATCTATACGCTGTGGAATGACTGGTAGAGTTAGTATATTTGTGTCAGAAGGAGTCACGGTAGGATTGGCGGTTGGCTTTACATCAAATAAAGTAACACCATGTCTGTTAGTCACGTGCATAACAATACTAACAGTGCCGTTACTTTCTATGGAAGGTGGAACAGCATACAGGGTAGCCGTCAACGGGTTAGCTGAAGGCGCTGTTTGGTTGTACAATGTTTGTGCTGTACCTAGTGATGAGACTACCTTTAGATCATATTTGCCATTCTTCATAAAAATTGGTTGATTTGCAAGAATTTGTTCTGTTGAAGAGATAGGAACTGGAGCATCTCTAGGATCTATTTCAATAGGTGTTACTGGATAACTTGAAATCGGTTTATTTACTATAAACAGATCTGAAATTTCAATTGGAATTGAACCACGATTTTGAACCTGTACTGAAAGCTTGTTGTTATTGCTACCGTTAATAAATGCAGCAATAGAGAATTTTTCTTGGGTTTTT
>JBOGRG010000043.1:0-3030 GCA_050749365.1 Nitrosopumilaceae archaeon | reverse complement strand
TAACGGGCAAGGAAAGATTGTTCTTTTAGACACTCCGTGCTCTTTCTGCAATGGCACTGGAGAGTATACAAAAAGTGCTGAAAGTTACATAAAGAATCACATATGTCAATGCATATTTTTAGACAGGATAACATGTCCGTTGTGTGGAAAAAAATGTCACCACGATACTCCAAACAAACCAAAGATTTTGCTTGGACCAGTCTAGCCTATTGGAGGCAGCTCGCTTTTCCTGTCATGGCCGCCAGAACCAAACTTACAGTAAAAACATTGTTCTGATTGCATGTACTTTAGCTGCTCAATTTGTATAGCGCCAATTTTTAATGCGACCTTTGTAAGCATTCGATATTTGAAAGGCATGGAAGGAATCACCTCGTTCATGTAAACCCTGTAGTGATCTGGACAGAACTTTAAAGTAATTCTGCTTGACTCCTTGCTTGATTTATTTACAGTTTTTGCTACGTTAATCTGTTCTCTGATGTACTCATGCTTTGGACAAGGACAGTTTCTGCCACCAGGATGCTTGTAGGCAGGCGTGTTCTTCCAGTCAAATTCTGGATAATCTCTTTCAAAATCGTCCAATAACACGAATTGACGTGCGCTTCTTATAAAACTTCTACAGATGGAATTTGAACCTTCCAGATTGTGATCAAAATATAAATAAACTCCAATTACGTGTCAAAATAATACATGTCTAAATCAAAAACACGATCTTCTAAAAAGGCTACCAAGGCTGACCTTGAGGCAAAAATTGCTGAACTAGAAGCAAAGCTAAATTCGCTTTCTTCTCAGGTCAAGCCCGCAGAGGCAAAGACTCCCCCACCAAAACCACAAGCAGAGGTGCCTCAACCACAAGCAGAAGTGCCTTCAAAACCAGAAGAGGTGGCACCGGCATATTTCACTACAAGTTCAACATACACTGGTAACAGATATTATGCGACACGACAACGACTTGCATACCATCCTCCTGACAAACAGTTTAGAGGTCAACAGGTTGCTGTAATGGTTCAAGAAGCTCCACCAAAAGTTGCGCCTCCAGAACCCGAGCCGGCACAAGCACCAGAACCTGCGCCAAAGGAAGAACCAAAAAGATTAGAATCACCAGCTCCAAGAGTGGTATACACAGGAAGTAACTATTACAAAACAAGACAACGACTTGCATACCATCCTCCTGACAAACAGTTCAAGGAACCAACGGCTGTAAAATTTGAGGAACCCCCATCTGTTACCAACGTAGAATCAGCAGCAAGCTCGCAAGCTGAATCAAAACCTTCACAAGAAAAGAAATCTAAAGCTAAACAGTTAGCTGAATATGAACGAGGCTATCTAGAAAGAGTGGAACAACAAAAAGCAGAAACTGCAAAGCCTGCTCCGGCACCTAGCAAACCAAAAGGAACACTACCTACTGGCTGGAAACCATAAATTAATTTTGAAAGGCCTCTAGGACTTCTTGTGCGTGTCCTGTGGGCTTTACTTTTTCAAAAACTTTGAAAATTTTTCCTTTCTCATTTACTAAAAAGGTACTTCGGTTTACTCCCATGTATTCACGACCCATAAACTGTTTTTTTCCCCACACGCCAAATTTTTTTGCAACCTGAGTTTCTGTATCAGCAAGTAAAATAAAAGATACATTCATTTTGTCGCCAAATTTTTTGTGTGAATCTACATCATCTGGACTTATACCTATTATCTCAATTCCATTGTCTTTGAATTTTTTATAATCACGTGAAAACTCGGCAGCCTCAGTAGTACAGCCAGGTGTAAAGTCCTTTGGATAAAAATACACTATGAATTTTTTGCCCTTGAAATCAGATTTTTTAACTATATTTCCTTCTGCATCTTTTAAGCTAAAATCAGGCACTTCATCTCCAACAGAAAGCATGGATAAACCACACTAGCTTCCCTAATTATTTTTTCCTTGCTATGCAAGAAAGATAATCCGAATCTTTTATATGAGATACATCGAGGTTGGATGAATATATGGTCAATCCTAGGGCATGGTTTGCTGAGGGAGTTGCTACTTTCTGTCTTGTCTTTTTTGGGCCTCTTTCTGTAACTCTGTCAGCAGTTGCTTTTGGAAGTGGTCTCTCAATAGAATCTATTATAATGATCTCACTAGGGCATGGGGCCGCAATTGGTCTTATGGTATATGCATTTGGTCATGTTTCGGGCGCTCACATCAACCCAGCTGTTACAATACCTATGATAATTACAAGAAAAATTGGAATAAAAGACGGGGCTGCCTACATTGTATTTCAATTAATAGGTGCGGTAGCTGCTGCAGCTGCACATAAAGCAATTCTACCTGAACTTGGTGCCAAAGTAAATTTTGGAACACAAGGAGGACCCAGCCAACTTTTGAATGGTGATGTAATGTCTGCACTTGGCGTTGAAATGATTCTAACATTTTTCTTGGTAACTGTGATTTTCATGACTGCGGTTCACAAGAAAGCCCCTGCAGGAATGTATGGATTGGCAATAGGTGGAATGATATTTTTGATTCACCTAGTTGGTGTTCCATTAACAGGAGCAAGTGTGAACCCCGCAAGAACCTTTGGTCCAGCAGTAATTTCAGGATTCTGGGAGTTTCATTGGATTTACTGGGTAGGACCAATAATTGGTGGAATAATTGCGGGTCTTATCATGAACTATCTCTTCGTCAAAAAGGCAGAAAAAGAAGTCTAGCTTTTTCAAAAGACCATTAACTCATCATTTTTTGTATTTGTGAGATGTCTTTTGTAATGTATTATAACAGGTACAATGAATTTTCTGTTGGACCCGTTGCACAGCTTGGATAGTGCGGACGCTTGCGGAGCGTCAGGTCGAGGGTTCGAGTCCCTCCGGGCCCGCTTCATTTTTGGATTCTAAAGAGGACTCGCCAGGTTTTCCGTAGGTCACTGTAGAAAGCGTGGAATTTTCTTGACTAGATGTGATATAGAGATTCTGCCAGGACCAGTCGTTATTAAGAGGAGTGAAACTGCAAGAAGTATTATCGGATACGCAGCGCCATCAGGCCCTATAAAGTTGGATGCC
>JBOGRG010000042.1:0-3267 GCA_050749365.1 Nitrosopumilaceae archaeon | reverse complement strand
GATCTATGGTAAAGGCAGGAGTTGATTTTGGAAAAGATAATCCAATCTCTCGTGGTTGTCCTGACGCATCTCTAAAATCAAAGTAACTTACTTCTATGCTTCCACCCGCTGGTGAGATCAGCGCTGTACTTTCCCTGTTACATATTTGTGAAGGCATCTTGAAGCTTCCTTTGAATACACCAGTGCCAAGCCCTGTCTCGGTAAGTGTAAATCCAGTCGACCCCAATCCTCCAGTCTCAACACCATTTATTGTACAGCGTTGGTATCTGAATCCCTTTATCTTGATTTCAAGAAGGGTGTTGCCGCTTGTATCACCTACAGTATCATCTGCTGACGAACTTGGACTATTTACCACAGTGTAAGTATCAATTATATCATGCTTTGAGTTAAGATCAGGATCTGTTAAAATCACAACAACAGGTTGGCCAAATCTATACGTTTTTGATTCAAGGGTAACTGTACCAGTATGTGTTTTAATGTTACTCTTTGCAGATACACCTGTCTGTACACCACTACTATGGATATCAGAATATGCTAAATTTATTCCACTTGCGTCAGTAAGTTTGTCATTTACTAGAAATTTTATTTCGTTACTAATTGTACGTAGATTAAGAATTAGATTTGGATCAAACTGATTTAGTTGATTTACGACAGCATATTCCATTGTACCTGTAAAGACTCCAGAATTGCCTGATGTTTCTTCAAGCTCCGCTCTGTATATTGCATTGTTTATTCGTTGACCATTTTTCTCACCAAAAGAAAACAGATCAAAGACTATGGGCTGTATATCTTGTTCATTTGAGATAGTTCCAGCGGTTGGAGTATTGTTTGATGTATCGAAGTTTATCTCCAAAAACACTGGAAGTGAACTTGATATTGCGTTTATTGCAACTACATCCGTATCATCTATCTGGACAAGTCCTTTCCCAGATGATATATCCCCACTATCTAAGATTTGAATTATTGATGTCCCAGGCAACCCACCAACGTGTAATGTCATGCTGGTGTCTGAAAAAGAAGTTATACCAAGCTGTTGTTCAAATGATCGTAGATCATAGTTTATCCAGTTTGTTCCACCTGTGCTTGTAGAAGGCGCAGCCACAAATAAGCTCTGTAAAGCATTAGCTGTAATCCCAAGGTTTAGTGTGATTTTCTCAAATTGCCCATTAAAGGTAGTAGGTCTGGTATCGATTATCAATCTATCAGAATTTGTGTCTGGCACACTTGATGAAGGCGACGTCAGAACGGTGTTAAGTGGCGTAGTAGATTCAGCATAAAATTTCACACTCGACGCACTTTGCAAAGTAACGGGATTTCCGATCTGTAGGGTGGGTATTATTGCCGAGCTCCTAAATGCATCCAGATGTTCACGAACTGCTTGGTTAATGTTCTGATCATAGTCTGTCAGTGTAATAGTTGCTTTCTGACCAGGATTAAACTGTCCACTTTGAGCACCAAATGCAAGTGATGCAGTAACGCTGCCAGATACTATTGAGGTTGATCTTGAGTGGTATTCTATTATAGCTGATTGACCACGAGGGGCGCTAGATAAAATGCCGATTGTTGACTTGTTATTAAAATCAGAGCTTGTAAAAATCCCAGAATTTGGTTCCGTTTCTACAAGTGTAACTATTGTGGTATAAGTTGTTAGACCATTAGTAACAGAGCTTGTTGGCTGCCGTTGGTTAGTTTTTAGCTCAGCCACAGAACCAACAGTTAATCCCAAATTAGCATTTTCTTCAAACCCCAAACTGGTAAGATGGGGGTTTAAATCTATCAAACCACTGCCCCCATTTCCAGCGTTTGAACCTGATTCTGTGAAGGCTTGATAGAAAGTCGCTCTTGGAGAGTTGATGTTAAATGTCCAAGAATCTACAGATGTAGGATCTTGGTTTAATTGTATATCATTTACAGTAACAAAGACGTCAGCTCCTTTAGGATATCTATCTCTATCAAGATTTAGGGAGATGTTTGGTATTTCAGAGTAAGATAAATCAACTCTTTGAGAACCACCAGCCTTATTGTAAATTATAACAGCATTCTCACCCAAAGAAAATAGTTGTATAATTGGCCATGCATCATTATCAATTCCAATTTGCCCAATTGGTATTCCCGTGTTTGTATTAAGACTTACTGGCTTTCTTACTACATTGTTTTTGTTATCTGTATTACTTGGCGAGACTGTGCAAGCAGTAAATGAGGCTGTACCTTGTGTTGAACCTGTTACTCCGTCATATCGTGGAATCGCTACGCCGTTCGTGTTTGTAAAATCTACACCTAGCACTGATGGGGAAGTGGATTTATCACAAAAGGCACCAAAGTCTAAGCTCTTTCCTGCAGCTCCTAGAGGAACAAGCTGATCTGCTTGTTTGGCTTTTTCTGTGTTTGCAAAATATGCATACCAATTTCCATTAGAGCCTTGTGCCATGCGTAGTTTATTTCCATTTAATGTAACGTCTGGTTCTCCCGTCTGCTCACTTACAGAGCTGATGTTATTATCTCTTATAATAACTTCAATTACCATAGCGCCAGAAAAGTGATTCTCAAAAAGGCTATTTTCTGCAGATACAAAGAGATTTGGATGACCGGGGTGTGCTTCACTAATGCTTGAAAGTGGTGCTGCTGTTAGTAAAATCAGTAAAAAAATTATAGTTTTATGCAATTTTATTCTATAATTAGAATATTAGCTGAACTTCCAAATATTGTTGTCGAAGGATTTGTACTTTTATAATAACGGTTTTAAATGTTAATGCGGTAAGACTCAAAGTTTTTCAAATTGTATAATCTACACAATAATGCTAGTCATATACATCAAAAGCATTCCTACAGCAAATCCTAAGACTATTGCAGCGTTTGAAAGTGTTTTTTCTCCATCTTGTCTTATCCAGTTTATGATAGAGACAACTACTTGGAATATTGCACCAGCTCCTACTGAAAGAAACACCACAGCTGCAAATGGGGAATATACAAAGCCACCAATCCATGCACCAAAAATTGCCGGTGTTCCTGCAATCATTCCCATAACGGCGAGTTTTCCTATCATAGGCTTTCCTCGTGCCATGGGTGCTGCAATCGCAAGACCTTCGGTGGTATTATGGATGGTAAAACCGACGATAAGAAAGGTGCTAAGCGCAATCTCCCCAAGACCAATCGCTGCTCCTATTGCAAGTCCCTCACCAAGATTATGAAGACCTATGCCTATTGATATCATCAAAGCAATTGCGATAGGTTTTGTCATGGTAGACGAAGTCGCTCTAGTAATGAGTT
>JBOGRG010000041.1:0-20197 GCA_050749365.1 Nitrosopumilaceae archaeon | reverse complement strand
AACCTTGACAGACACACAAACTCAATAAAACAATTTCACAAGGTCCTGGAAATAGACTCGCAGGATGTTACTGCACTACAAGGAATGGGACTTGGGTTTAGCAATCTTGGAGAGTATGGTGACTCGTTATATTATTTTGAGACGGCGCAAAAAATTGATCCCGAAAACAGAATATCAAAAAATTATGTTGATTATACAAAGATAATTATTGACAAATATTATCCCAAATTCAAGACGCAGACACCGTGGTCACTACAAGACCTGTCTTCATCAGAGGTAGAAATCCCAACTTGGATTAAAAACAACGCACGGTGGTGGTCAGAGGGTACAATTTCAGAATCTGATTTTCTATCAGGGATTCAATTTCTGATAAAAAAAGACATCATACGAGTATCTCAATCATCTCAGCCCGAAAAGGCAACTAAGGCAGTTCCTCAATGGGTTAAAAATAATGCAATATGGTGGGCAGATGGCAAAATTAATGACCACGATTTTATTGTAGGGATTCAATTTCTAGTATCAAATGGAATCATTCAAGTACCACGTTCAGAATCAGCGGTGGTGGAGTATTCTCTTGTTAGCTCTACCTCATTGAATAATCATCTTCGTGAAATCTCAAAAAAGGTAGCGGATGAGAAAAGATACATCGAGTTTCCTAATCCAAGCTGGTTTATCAAGAAAAAATATCTCAGAGACCCTGAAAAGTGGAACCTCGAGCAGATAGGGTCTAGTGTGATACAGTCATTGCCAGATCCCACATACACTATAGAAGATGGAACTTATGTAGTACATTACAAGATACACATTAACGAAATTCCATCTGGAATTCCATTTGATTACAAGGGTACACTGGGTAAATCTCTGATATTTTGGAGTCAACAAAACTTTTCATATAATGGCAAACCACTTGTTTTTGATTTTACATATAATGAAGAAAAATATGACTCCAATGTGATTGTTACATGGGTAGTTCGTGATTTTGGCGCCCTAGGTCATGCCACCTTGGGTAAGGGAATAGTTGAGGTCAGCATGGGAGATTTTGCATGTGACGGAGACTTTCAGCTGTATGATTTGCAGACAATTGAATACATCATGAAACATGAGATTGGACACTCTATTGGACTAAAACACTCCTCAGACCCCAAAAATATAATGTATCCAACCGTAACGCCGTCTTATGGATACTGTATAGTCAGCGAACCCAAACCATAAATAATTATTAAAAATGAAATTTACTTTCTAAACTTTTCAACGACTTTTTTTATTCTCTCAAGCTCGTCTGCAGGCGGCTTTTCTATGTTTTGACCAATCTTCCAGTATTTTCCTTTATGATATGCCAGAGATTCTTTATCGGTAGTAGAAGCCTCTACAACCTCACCAACAAACATTGTATGGTCACCTAGAGATATTTCTTGAAATAATTTGCATTCTACATTCAAGGCGGCCCCCTCCACCATTGGCACTTGTATTTTTTTTGCCTTGTAGAACTTGAATCCTAACTCTTGGAGTGCTTTGATCTTATCAACTGCCTTTCCAGAGTTGCCTCCTGCTACACTTGACATGACTGATTGGTCTGCAGCACAAAGACTTACTCCAAATTCCTTTGTATCTCGTATGTTTGCATGAGTTGCATCGTTTGACCTTATGCAAACTGCTATTAGACCAGGACTATAGGAAACATGATGTGTCCACTCGCATGCCATCACATCAGGTCCAAACGAGCCGTCAGTTGTAATCAATCCTACGTTGGTTACAAATTGTTTTGTTCTATCGTCCCCCCAAGGCAGGTCCATGTCTTTACCTCCAAAAGATTGGCTATTTAAATTACAAAGTATCAAAGTAGAAGGAGAAAACAAATGGATCACTTTAATTCAGAACGCATTACATAAAACATTAGAAAATGGAAACTAGAATAGCCTACATTACATTTCTTGAATGTGAAGTTAGAGAAGGATGGACAGATTTTGAAACACTGGGGGATATTGATGCTAGCAAAGGTGGAGAAACTCACTATAAAGCATGGAAAGAACCAGCAGAGATATTTTTAGTTAGACCTGACGGATTAAGACGTAATTTTTCTTTTAAGAAAAATTCAGACATTGTGGTACATAGTGGCATGATTGAATTTAGCTAGGAAGATCTAATTGGTGAAGTTACAGTGGATGAAGATGCGAAGGCAGGAAAATCTCCTAAAGCCAAACTTGATTTTACTTAATCTATCAACCTAAAATTAACACGTAGAACAATAAACCTAAGAGTTAACAGTGCCTACCATAAAAATACTTATTAGCGATCAGTGCGATCGGGATTGAATGAAAAAGCAGAAAGAAAAATTGGCAGGTCAAATGCAATCCAAGTCTAAAACTATGATTAAAGAAGCTCCCACTTCTGATAATGAGCAGCTACGCAGATTAGAAAAATGACGAATTAGTAGACGAAATTATCCGTAACTTCTATTCTTGTGCCAACTAATGAAAGGAACATAAATGATTTATTATAGCAAGTAATGAACTAGTTATAAAATAGGTAAGCAGGTTCACATAATGTTGGGGTATCAGGGTACACAACAAAAGATCTTCCTGCTTACCCGCTATAATATCACTTTACAACAATTAAAGGAACACGCATGATTTGTACTATTTTTGCATGCTAGATAAGCTAGCTATACTTTAATGTCAGATATTGTATCGCTTGATATGGCTGAAATAACAGCATCAGTTCAGGTAAACGCACCACTAGAGAAGGTCTGGAGTGTCGTATCTGACCTTGATAATGAGCCCATGTTTTGGAAAGCTATGACTGGGATAAGAAACATATCGCAAGAAGGCAGTGTTGTAAGACGCGAGGTCACACTTGGCAAGGTCAATAGGTGTATGCAGATAGTAACGCTGTCCCCAAAAGAAAAGGTCCATACAGAATGGATCAAAGGAACAATAAAGGGTACAAAGGATCTCATCCTCTCGCCAAATGGCAACACAACAAAGCTGGAGGCAGTCTTGGACTACAAATTTACTGGGATGGCTGGTTTTCTATCAGGAAAGCTACAAAAAGACGTTCAATTCGAAGCTGAACAGGCCATACAATTAATCAAAGAAAAGGCAGAGGGTCAGCCAGAGAAAACTGTAAAGATGGAAGAAAGACCATTGTGGGCAGATCTCATCAATGAAAAAGACAAGTAATCACACAAAAAGTTAGGGATTACATCATGCAATTGAAAAATGGATCAAAGATCAGTAGAAAAGCTACGCGGATCTTATATACAAAAAATTACTTTTTCCAATACATGAGTGCGATAGCGTGGAAATGTTACAGGTGTAATCTGACCTTCAGACATGAATCCCATGCTATCATACACAAAGATATCTCAAAGCATTCTGCAAGACCAATACAGGTAGCAGCAGCTTAGTTGAGATCTGTTACAAGTAGAATCTGGACTAGATTTTCCTAAGCTTGTTAGAATCCTTGTCAAATAAGGGCAATAGAATGTGTATTTCTGTACCAGCCCCTGTTCCTTTAGATTCTGCCCAGATTTTTCCATTGTGGGAATCAATTATTCCCCTGCATATAGACAGTCCAAGACCAGCCCCACCGTATTCACTAAGAATTGAAGTTGCAACATGATAGAATTTCTCAAAGATTTTTTCTAGTTTATCGGTTTGTATTCCAATGCCATTATCCTTTACAACAATTTTTGCATATTCATTTTGATGGCCTGCTTTTATGTGTATTTTGCCACTACCCTTTGGTGAGAAATCTATTGCGTTTGTGATGACTTGAGTCAAAAGCTGTTCTATTCTTGTTTTGTCACAGACACAGGAAACGTTTGGTTCAAGCTCTGTAGTAATTACACTTCCATGGGAATCTGCATCTTCTTTTAATTTTGAAATAATATCAGCAGTGAGTTGAGATAGATTGTGTTGGCTCTTATACAAGGTTAGCTCGTTGTTTGCAATTTTTTGCATATCAGCAGTATCAGATAGAATCTTTATTATTGATCGTGATTTTGATTTGATCTCTTCGAGTTTGGCCAGCTGGTCTGAGTTAATCAAACCCAAATTCTGTGACGCCAAGATTTTTACCACGTTCATGATGTGAATAGATGATGACTTTAAATCGCTTGTTATCGTATTGATGAATTTGTCTTTTTCGAAGTTCTTTTCTTTGGATTCTTCTAGTTTTTTCCTTATCTGGTAAATATCACTAATATCTTTTATGATGGTATTGCTACCGATTAGCTTACCTTCTTCATCATACAGATTATTTGCACTAACTAGAGCAGGAAAGGTACTACCATCTTTTCTTTTAAACCAGATTTCTCTGTTCCTAACTGAACCCATGACTTTCCAAGTTTCAAAAGAGTTACGCAATGCCTGTAGACTCTCTTCAGCAACACTATCAAAGATTGATGTGCCTACAAGTTCGTTCTTTGAATAGCCTAAATGTTCTGCATAAGCGATGTTACAGTCAAGAATAATTCCATCCGTATTTATCGTACGCAAAAGATCAGGTAAACCATCATACAACGATTTGTAATTTGTTTTTAAAGAAGAGATATGTTTGATTAATTTTTGCAATTCTGTTTTGATATCAATCTCATTGTCTGCCTCGGGCTGCATTATAATATGTAGGTAACTCTTCTTATTTATACATGAATATTATTTGTTGTGTTACAACATTTTTAGTAGTATTTATTCCTCAGATCAGCCACATGGGTCTAAAAAGAAAAGCAAGAAAGTTAATCTGTCATTGTATTATTTGTAAATATAATGAAAAGGATCAACATTATTTCAATATCTATTGTAATAGCAGCTGCAGCGATTCTTGGATTTGCTATATCATATAATCCTGAAGAAAAAAATTCAGAGATGCTTATTGTATCAAGTAAAGATGAAACTCTAACAGTCAATGTAAACTATTTTGATGGTGCAATAGGCTTTCTTGCAAGACCTTCAGAGGAGGGCAACTATCCTGGAGTAATAATGATACACGAATGGTGGGGGCTAAATGATAACATAAAGGACATGGCACGTGAGCTTGCCACTGAAGGATATGTAGTACTTGCAGTGGATTTGCACAATGGTGAGGTTGCAACAACACCTGAGAAGGCAAGAGAACTGGTTTCATCATTGGACGACGAAAAGGCTGTTGCAAACATGAAGGCTGCAGCTGTGTACCTTAAAGAGCAACAAGGCATAACAAAGCTTGCATCTTTAGGATGGTGCTTTGGCGGTGGTCAGTCATTACAGCTTGCACTTTCAGGCGAACAACTGGATGCAACAGTGATTTACTATGGGAATCTTGAGATAGACCAGTCAAGACTTGGTACAATACAGTGGCCTGTTTTAGGAATATTTGGTGACAAGGATACTTCGATTCCAGTCGATACTGTAAATGAGTTTGATTCAGCTCTGGATACGCTTGGAATTGAAAATGAGGTTTACATCTACGAAGGCGTAGGCCACGCGTTTGCAAATCCATCTGGAATGAACTATGCACCAGACCAGACAAAGGATGCTTGGGAAAAAACTATGCAGTTTTTAGATAAGCATTTGAAATAGAAGATGATGCAATTTTTGTCATATTATTTTGAGGGTACAAAATATACTTTGCAACTTTCATAATGAGTGTTGAATGGTTCTAGATGTGGTAAAACCAGCGATGATAGAAAAGACAACTCTGCAGACGATAAGATTAAGGTAAGCAAGAAAACTCTTTCAGTTATAATCATATGGTCATCAGCGGCTGTTGTTTATTCGCTGATATTTGTTCTAACTGGAATTGGCGTCATTCCAATACTAGATGAGTTTAAAGATCAGCAAGACCTCTATTTCACAGTTGAGTATCATCCTGACGTAAAGCAGCTGCTCATAGTGTATCAAGATGTTTCTGGTCGTACAAGCAACATAACTTATTTTTATGAAAATTCAAACGGAAATAATATTTTTCTACACCAATACAATGGTTCGTCAAGAAATTTTGTCATTGTAGACGATGCAAGTTTGAACTATGAGATTCCCACGTATGTTATTTTTGAGATTAAAAGGGACGATCCTAGCGAATTTCTCACCAAGAAGGCAGAGGTTACCATCAAAAATCTATTTCTTAACAAAGACAATAGCACAGCTAATGAAGATATTGCACCTTGACTTATTATTAACATGGATTATAACTATATCCAAAGTCTATTAGAGCAGACGTTGGATTCTTATAAAATATTAAATGGACTAAAAGACAAGCCCGAAGATTTGGTTACTATAAAAAAAGAACTTGGTAGAATACAAGGATTGCTACAGGTACTAGTAAATAAAATCGAGGAATCAGAAAATAGGTCTGATACTTTTTCTGAATTTTTAGCTGTGTCAAAATCATATCTTAAAGAATACAGCTTTAATCATGAGATTCAGACCATTTCAGATTTATATTCAGAAGATCCTATGCGAGTTAAAAATCTAAGATTAACAATTCTTTCGTCTTTTGAAGAAAGTAAATTGCTTTCCAAAATAATCGCCTTGTTAAGCGCTATAGCTGGCTAATTTTGGATCTTGCAAGAAATTCAGTCTGACAGCTTATCTTCTTTTGAATGGATGTGTGACCTCCTATTCAAGATAGCACTGCCTACAAAAGATACAAGTAAATTCAATGCAAGTGCTATCACTGCTATATACAGCGGGCCAAATTCAGTACTAAAAAGTGAACTTGTCGGTGCGCCAAAGTTGTTTGCTGCTTCTACCATGTAAATCCCTGAAAAAATACCTACTGCCCAACCCGCAATGAGAGGTTCTTTTCGAAGCGAATTTGTGTACAGCCCAAAAAATACTGCAGGCAAGATTTGTGCAATTATTATCCCGCCTAAAAGCTGTAGCGATATTGAATAAGTTGCTGGTACTAAAAATACAAATCCAAGTGCGGTAAACTTGAAGACGGCAGTTGAGAGTTTTGTTATCCTAATCTCAGAGGTTGGCGAGATGTTTGGCCTTATCTCCTTGATTATATTTCTTGTAAGCAAGTTGGCCTGTGCCATAGCCATTATCGCTGCAGGGACAAGGCCACCTATGAATATTCCAAGCAGTGCCACACCTGCAAACCATCCTGGCATGGAATACAGTATTAATGACGGAACAACAAGTATGCCCCTTGAGCTTTCAGGAAAACTTGATAGAAAATTCATTGCAGGTTCTGATGCATACACCAGTATCCCAAATAGTGCCATGATCGCCAGTCCAACTCCATACAAAGGAAGAAGTGCTGTGCTAACTCGCAGCTTGTGAGCGCTTTCTGCACTTAGAGCACCATTTATTGCATGTGGGTAGAGGTACAGTGCTAACGCACTCCCAATAACAAGTGTGGCATATGCAGGGACAAGTGAGTCTGACAGAGTTACATAGTTTGGAGTTACTTTACTAAAGGCCTCTCCAAAACCACCAAGACTAATTGGCACTACAACAATCACTGCAATAACTGTAATCCAGATAAGCAAGTCCTTAAAGACAGCAGTAAGAGTTGCTCCACGCAGACCACTGTGGTAAGTAAATAATGCTAATACTATGAAAGCAATTAGTACTGATATCTCGCTAATTGTTTGAGCATTGCTGTATCCTGCAAGCATTACAGTAAGGACTGCCTGCATCCCAACTATCTGCAGTGCGATATATGGAAGCTCTGCAACAATCCCTGTTATAGCTATTAAGACTGGAAGCGTTACACCGCCAAACTTGTCCTTGACAAAGTCTGATGCAGTGATGTATCCTTTTTGTCTTGATACAGTCCAGAGTCTTGGCATTGTGACTAGTGCCACTGCAAAGGTCATGGTAACATATGGAATGGCAAAAAAGAAGAGTGAGCCTTTTGCAAACATGCCAGAGGGAACAGCTACAAAGGTATATGCAGTGTACAGATCTGCTCCGATCAAAAAAAAGACAAGTGTGGTGCCAAGCTTTCTCCCAGCCAGAGCCCACTCGTGTACCTTGTTGAGATCACCTCTTCTCCAATATGCCCCGTAAAAACCAAGGAAGATGAAAACTGCAAAGAGTCCGAAAAACACGGTAAGGACGTCTAGTCCAATCATTTGGTCTCATTTCCTTTTAGGTGTGCAAATACCAGATAAGATGCCGTACCAACAACTAGCCAGACTGTTTGAAACCAGTAAAAGAAAGGCAGTCCATAAAGATCAGGACTTGCCACATTGTAAAATGGAGTATATAGTGCAATTATTGATGGAAAGAGAATTAGAGTTACAAGGATTACATGCCGTGCTTTGATTCTCATATCGATGTTGGAGTTGGTACTAAAAATATAAGGATTCAGAATCTAGTTCTCGTCAGGTTGACAGTTTGTGCCTAAAACAATTAACGGTATGATCATTAACCATACCGACGGCCTGCATAAAGGCATAGCATATTGTAGAGCCAACAAAATTAAAACCTCTTCTCTTCAAGTCTTTGCTCATCTTGTCAGAGATTGGAGTAGACGCAGGTATGTTTGTTAATTTTTTATAATTATTAATAATTGGAGTGTGGTTGACAAAACTCCAAATGTATTTATCAAATGAACCAAATTCTTTTTGAACTTCAAGTAATCTTTTGGCATTATTAATAGCTGATATAATTTTCAGCTTGTTTCTAATTATTCCTAGATCGGAAAGTAATCTTTTGATGTCTTTTTTGGTATATTTTGAGATCTTTACAGGATCAAAGTTGTCAAATGCCTTTTTGTAAGTATCTCTTCTTTTGAGGATGGTTGCCCATGACAATCCAGCTTGTGCACCCTCCAGAACCAGCATTTCAAATAACTTTCTGTCATCATGGAGTGGAATACCCCATTGTTTGTCGTGGTATTCTATCATCAATTCATCTTTTGCCCACTCACATCTTTTTGTCATGGAATAATTGAAAATGGTTTAAGTTATAATCTGTATTTCTAGTCCCACGAGACCGCATATATACGAATAGGGATACTTTGTAGCATGACAAAAAGTATCAAGTGTTCTGATGTGGGAGTTGATTGTGACTGGGGAGCCAGTGCACAAACTGAAGAAGAGCTTATGAAAAAGATTTTAGAACATGCCAAAGAGCATGGATTTACTGAGATACCAAAAGAGCTTCTTCCAAAAGTAAAGGCTGCCATCAAGGATCAATAAATTGCATCGTTAGGTTGTGTATGGTACTCATCACAGCCAGTTACCACATTTGCACAAAATTATATGCGAGGGCTGTCAAAGATGATCCGTCAGCAAAAGCCTGAACTTGTTGACGCAGTCACAAGCTAACAATCAGGCTAGTCCACATTTTTCATAGTATTGTTGGTGATACTCTTCCGCTTTGTAGAATTGCAAAGCAGATGTGATCTCTGTCACAATCTTCTTGTTGTATCGCCCAGAACTTTCAACTCTTGTCTTTGATGCCTTCGCTGTCGCTTCTTGTTCTGGGGTATGGAAAAATATTGCAGACCTATACTGTGTACCTATGTCCGGTCCTTGCCTGTTTGGTGTTGTTGGGTTGTGATTGCCCCAAAATACATCCAAAAGCTTCTCATATGAAATCACGGATGGATCATACTCTACTTGCACAGCTTCAGCATGTCCGGTCCCATCTGTGCAAACATCTTCATATGTTGGGTTTTCCATCGTTCCACCCATGTATCCAACTGCTGTTGATGTGACCCCCTTTATCTTGCGAAACACATTCTCTACACACCAAAAGCAGCCTGCACCAAAAGTGGCCTTCATAATTCTTGTAGACGTATTACCACATTAAAACTAATCTTCAAAATCATCGTCTTCTCTTCTTTGTCTTTTTCTTCTTGGTTTTAGTTGATATGTTTAATTTAGATTTAACTACAAAAATTTTGGGCTTAGATTAAAGGTTGAATTGATACCTCCAAGTTTTGCTTTTCTAGGTTAGCAAGATACTCAATGTAAGCCGAGTCTAGGTAGACTGTCTTGAAGATCTTTACAGTATAATCTCCTTGGTAGATGTTTGTGATATGATCATCATTTACGTTTCTTGCCCTGAATTTGTATTCATAAGAACCGTCTTCTTTGACATCAGCTTGTGCAAAGTGGACTGGCTTGTCGTCTTTGTATATTTGTATAATGACAGGTCGTCCCTCTGCATGATTGAATACCTTGCCTTCAATAAAACCCCAAGGCAGCTTGTTGTCAGCAGGTATATTCATTGGTATGACTCGCTTTTCTAGTACAAGCAAATCGTCAGCTGATGCAAATTCTGTATCAATTGTTTGTTGCTCTGCAAACGTAGGCAATGGAAAGATAGCTAATAGCGCAACTAGACTTGCTAGTCCCATACCAATTGCATACCTCATAGAATCTGTTTCATTAAATTACGGTATATTAGAATTTCGTAGGATTTGTTCTTGAATACGCTGTTTTGTAATTAGTATTACTATGCTTATAATTAAGATTAGTAGTACTATAGGAAATTCTGGAATTGTATAGGCTTCATTTACATCACTTACACTAAGACCAGGTGTTAGCCCTCCACCAATGACATAGATTCTATCCCCAACAGTTGCAGAACCAAGACCATGTCGTGGAGTTGGCATTGGTAGTTGTGTATACCAACCTTGTTGCGGTATGTACTGTTCATTTTCTTCAAACGTTCCAGAATTTGATTCTCCGCCAAAAACAAGGATTGTTTCGTTTAGGACGGTGGCAGTTAGACCCCCCCTTGCAGTAGGCATTGGGTCTAATGCAGACCAGATATTAGAGCTTGGATCATAGACCTCGTTTGAGTCTAGATTGCTTGAGAGACTTCCTTGTCTTCCTCCAATCACATACATTTTTCCGTCAATAACTGCTGATGCAAGGTGTTCCCTTGGAGTTGGCATGGAAGCTCTTGTTTCCCATTTATCATCTACATGGTCATAGGCCTCGTTGACAGGAAATACTATATGATCAGCTCCGCCTACAGCGTAGAGGGTGTGATCTATGAACTGTGCCGTAAGGGCGCCACGAGCTGTTGGCATCTCTTTTCCTTTTTTCCACTGATTAGTTGCAGGATCATAAATAAACAAGGAGTTGGTTGCTATCCACCCATCTTTGTATCCACCTACAACATAGAGTTTTCCTTCGTGAGTTGTAGCTCCTACGTGGTGTAAAGCTTGTGGCATTGGTGCTACAGTGACCCAAGAATTGTTTGCTGTATCAAAAACCTCGACTACATTTACTGCTCTTCCGTCTTTATCAAATCCCCCAACGACGTAGATTTTGTCACCTATTGCAACAGCGACAACTTCCGTTCTTGCAGTAGGCATTGCTTCAAACATTTGCCAACCGACAGGTAATGTTGTTGTCGAGTTTGATTTGTCTTCTGAACTTTCAGCTGGGGTTGGATCTATTTCTCCTGATTCTGCCTCTTCTTTGCTTTCTTTGATTTCTAGTTCAACATAGTATTTGCTTCGCTCGACTAGCTTTTGTATTCTGTCATCGCCTTGATATTCCCATATTGGGTCTTCATACAAATTTGCACAAACCCTAGCCTCAATGCTATGATGATAATTCTCTAAAAACCACTTCAAGCCTGCCGCCTTGTATTGTGAATTGACTTCATGACACCACTCGATATCATTTTCTGTTAGGGCTCCATCCCGTATCGCAGTTTCAATCTGATTTGCGTTAGCTAGTAGTGCGATCAGCAGAATCACAGAAAATAGGACGACCCTTTTCAATATAGTTAGAAAATACTCAAGAATTACATAAGTAATATCCTTGAAAAGAAGTTAATTTGGTCGCTCGATCTGGCAAGATCATCTTTTTATTTTAGAATTTGCATATTATATCTGGCTAGCAATTAACTGGGAAGAAACACTGATGCGCTTATACCGGATCAGTGGACGAGAGATCACAGGATCAGCGTCTGGTTCTCAGAAGATTGCTAACCAATTTTGAACTGATTCATCGAGAGTTTTGTGCTATACCTTCTGTTGTCAGTCTTTTAGAATTAATATGAGCTACAAGCAAAGGCATTGGTATAGATTCATCATTTTTAATTAAATCTCTGACTATTTTTTCTGATGTTTTCAAGCTGACTTTGTGGCCTACACTGATGTATAGTGACTTTTTGGATTTTATTTTTATCATGGCTCCAAGTATTTGGCCATCTAATTCTATGTAATCATCATTTTGTACACTTCCACAAAGAAGACTCTTTGCAACACCTATGGTTGGTTTGTCTAATGTAACACCAATACTGCATGCCAAGCCGCACTTTCTTGGATGTAACTGTCCATGTCCGTCTACTAGAAGTAGATCAAAGTGTTCTTTTAGTAAATGAACTGTATCAATTATTGGTTTGTATTCTCTTAACAAGAAAAGTCCTGGGACGTAGGGTTGATTGACTTTACATGTGAGATTGACTGATTCTAAAACTTGCATAGAATCTTTTTTCACGACTACTGCAGAGCAATATGCGACATCCTTTCTATATGACACATCAACACCACAGACATTTCTTATAGGCTCTGAAAACTGGTCTTTTGCAATTACTTTTTTTGAGATCTCTTCTTGTAATTTTTGCACTTGATAATAATCTGATTCATGGTATGACATGTTATCTGTAGAAGCCGAGAACGTAAAAATACTACGGACAAAGTCTTCATTTTAAAAATAATTAGGTACTGTGGACTGTTGGATTTCTCTTCCAAAATTGGAATTACATAAAAACTTTCATAGTATAATATTAAATAAGAAAGATAGTGGAACCCGAAAAAGTACCAGAGAAACTAAAAAATCCCATAAATAAGAAAATTCTTCTACTCATCCTAGGTTTAGCCATAGTCTTTCAAACATTTGTCTACACTGCACCCGAAACAGACGAAATAGAATACGTAATTGCAGCTGTGTCTATTTTGAACCCACTAGTAGCTTCCATATTTGCCTTTTATATATCTAAAATGTACGGCAGTTCAATAGTTTTTGGAAAATCATATGCCGTATTAGGCACAGCCTTGTTTATGATGTTTCTTGGCGAATCTACATGGTATATCTACATTTTTCTCTTAGGTATTGACCCCTATCCTTCTATAGCTGATGTGTTCTTCTTTGCATTTTATCCACTAGCAGCAACACACATAATATTAAATGTAAAATTCTTTAACACAAAAATTGACTTACACAATAAAGTTTGGATTGGAACAATTCCAGTCACCATAGTGATTATTTATTTACTTTTCTCATTACAAGAAGGTGTAGAGACAGACATTGTTTTTTACACAGGCTTGCTCTTTGTAATAGGATCTTCGGTTCTACTTTCGCTAGGATTGCTAGGAGCAATTGTTTTCCGTGGAGGCGTGCTAGGAATTGCATGGTTGCTTTTGTTAATTGGCATTTTGCTTACAACAACAGGTGATGTGTGGTATTATTATATTGAAATACCTGGGACCTATTATTCAGGACATCCTGTTGAACTGTTATGGTACACAAGCTACTGGTTAATTACTTATGCGTTATTCAAACACAAAAAAATAATTTAAAGAATGCTGTACGGCTTGTATTCTTTATTTCCTAATCTTTTCAGCCTTTTGAGTACGAATTTGGCAGTTTTACTGACATCTGGATTTTTATCATTTAATGCTTTGTGGATCGATTCTTGTGACTCGTATGAACGCATCAAGCCTAAAGATTCCAATGCTTCATGTTTTACAAGGCCGCTTTTGTCATTGAAGACGGCGTGAATCAAATCTGGGATTTTCTTTCTCATATTCCTAGCAGCAATCTGAAAACACGCTTCATGTTTTACAACACCATTGTCATCGTTTTGCAAAACCCATGTCATCAGATCCGCTACTTCGTCAAATATAGGATCATGAGGACCTGCTATCTCGGCAATCTCACCTGCCAACCATACAGCATCCCAACGCATTGATTCATCAGGCTCATTTTTTAAAATTGAACTGCATTTTTCAAGTCGTTCTCGAGGAGGGAGTTTTCTTACGTCATATTCGTCAACTACAGCTCTACTCATTTCCAAATTAGGTAATAAGATATTAATTAATAACCTTTATTATACCCATTTTAGAAAACGATAGGTTTTATACACAGCAATTTGAATAAATGCCTATGAATGGTTTAGACATACTTCTCGCTAAATCATTAGGTTCCGTAATCAAAAATAACCTTGGACAGCGTACTTTACAAAAGATTGAAAAAAGACTATTTGAAAAATTCGGAATTAGTCTGACTCAATCTCTTCTAGAATTTCATAAACTAGACACTGTGTTGCGAGAATTTTTTGGAGCAGGAGCAGATGGATTAGAAAGAAAATTCTTTGAAAATCTAGTTGCGTTGGACAAAGGAAGTAAAAACCAAGAATGGTTAATAATCGAAGACCAAGCCCTCTCAAAAATAATTCTGGAATCGTTTGGAGACGATGATAAAAAATTGATTATGAATACTCTGCTAGACAAATCCCTTATTATATCAGAGGTCTTGGATAGATGCAAAATACCGCAAACTTCTGGGTATAGAAAGATCAATTCGTTAATCCAGAATGGTCTGCTGACTACTGATGGATTCATTACCACAAACGATGGTAAAAAAGTAAATATGTATACATCGTTATTTGAAAATCTTAAAATAGATATTGAAAAAAATAAGGTAATAGTAAAGGTTAAGCTAAGAAAAAACGCGTTACAAAACAGTTCAGTAGTTCAAGTAATGCGCGGCTTGTAAGCTGCGTATATTGAATAGAGAATACAACTAAGGATATTAGGATCCCCGCTCATTACCATTTATGGAAATGAGATGGTTATATAGTCAAGTTCTACACCATCAAAAACTTTCTCCTTCCTTTTTCCTTGGATATGTTTTAGCACTTTCAGCTGCTGCATTGGCAGCACTTATGCATGTCATACCCAAACCATTATTGGAATCTACTCAAGGATCAGTAGAGCTAAACCCCATAATGTTAGCTTTTATCATTTACATTATGAATGGCTTATTTTTTACGCCACTTGCAAGAAACTCGGTATCAATTAAGAAAATTGAAAAAAAGAACCTGGTTTTATTGTCATTAATAGGGCTTGCTGAAGTTTCTGCGATGATCACATATTTTTTTGGTTTAAAGGATTCTACTGCTACTAATGGCGCAATTCTTAGTAACAGTGAAATACTCTTCTCAATTTTAATAGCAATCATAATTTACCGTGAAAGACTCAAAAAAAGAGAGCGGAGTCCATTCTCCATTATAATAATAGGGTTGATTGCTTTACCTGTTGGTTATGATTTTTATCATGATGGAATGGCTTTGACTAAACTGGTTACGGGCGATTTATTAATTCTCTTATCAGGATTATTTTATGCTCTTGACATCAACATCTGCAAATACGTAACCGACAGACTAGATTCAAAACGAATGACTCAAATAACATCTTTTGCGTCAGGCGGATTTGCATTATGTTTAATTCTATTACTTCAAATTCCTTTCGAAATCTCTCTGTCTCATATTCCAGGCATTATGATTGCCGGCATTGCAGGTACTGGAATGTCGGCATTTTTTTTCGTTATTGCACTACGATTGATAGGCACGGTTAGAACTATCCTCCTTTATTCAACTGGATCTATTTTTGGTGTAATTTTTTCAGCAATATTTTTGTCAGAGGCAATTACTTTGCTAAACGTGATTTCCATATTGCTGGTGTTAAGTGGAGTATATTTGTTAAGAAACAGATTAGGGGAATAACTCTAAAGGTGTTTCATCTAAGCTTCTCTTGATCATAATACGGATTTTCTTTTGTGTTGTATTTTCGAAATATGGTAAGGTGACTGTACACACCAAATGAGAACATGATATAAGCCCATAGATACAGAATGTCTATTGGGTGTCCAACGTAATAAGAATCATCAATAGATAAAATTAGAAAACTAGTATCTGCTACGACGTTAAATATGATTGCTATACAAATAAGTGACCATAGAAAGTTTACCTCACCTTTGAAGAACAACACTACTCCAATTATTGCAGGACATAGTACTATTGCATCTAATACAGGATAGCTTGTTGCCAGAGCGACTTTGAATGGATCTGCTTTAGTGCCAAGTGCTACCTCTAGTGCAGGAATTAGCGTGATCACTACTATTATAGAAGCACAAATTACGAGTTTTTTGGAAATTGCTTTTCTTAGTGGTTTTAGATAAAATATCGAAAATGCAAATAAAATAGGATATCCTGCTATGTAGAAAAAATCTGCTTCAGATGGCCATGGGTCTATATTGTAAATAACATCGTAGACCATCCAGATTTGTTCTGCTATGAACCAAGATGTAACAAATGGGACAAACAAGATCCACGCCTTTCCATGATCTCCACCTACACGAAATCGTATTGTCATGGTTAGTGATAAAATTACTAGTGCTGCTGGAATAATAAAAAAAAGTACGCTACTTAGTATGTTTGATGTCTCTTGTCCGAAATAGTTTGAAATAATTATTGTAAGACCTACGGCCACTAGTGAATACAACAGATATTTTTCCAAGCGTAATTTTTTTGAACGAATTTCCAAATTTTATCTCTCTATTTTGACAAGAAATTCTTCAATTGGTTTTTGTAATGCAAATTCACCCAACTGTTTTTTTATTGATTCGACAATAACGTTGTAAGAATTACCAAAAATATCCTTAAGTACACTGCTTAGATATTCTGGATGTTCATAACAGTCAGGTATATAACAATTGTAATTTTCAAATATCCTCTTGCCTACCTCGTGTAATGTTTCAAGACTTATTTCACGGAGAGTTTGTTCAATGGCCAAACTAACTAATGCTTTCCTTATTTGATCATCATTAACACTAACCAATTATCATGCTATCACAAACCTCTTTAAAACTGTTTTAAGTTGCAAATCTATACAATATTTGTACCAACATTCCATATTTGGAAATGATGAAAGTAGAATCAGAGATTTAATGGATAACTTAAGATTTAATCCGCCTTGGTGTTTCTACGGATTGTCTCATATCATACTCAGGTAATAGAATGTGGAAAACAGTTCCTTTATTCCTACCTTCTGATTCTGCCCATATTTTCCCATTATGATTTTCGATTATTCCCTTGCAGATTGAAAGGCCTAAACCACTCCCACTACGTTTCATAGTTTCAGAAACATCAAGCTGGTAGAATTTAACAAACAGTCTATCAAGTTTGTTTTTTTCTATCCCAATCCCATTATCTTTTACAATAATTTTTGCACAATTATTTTCTGAGCTCAGTTTTATGTGGATTTTGCCCTTTTCCGGTGGACAGAAATCAATAGCATTTGAAATTAAGTTTATCAAAACTTCTTCTATTCTTGTTTTATCACATAAACAAGTAATATTTTTCTTAAGTTCTGCTGTAATTGTAATGTTTCTACTTTCTGCGTTTGGTTTTAGTTTCATTATCGTGCTATTAATTATTTCAGAAATGTCGTGTGAGTCTTTTTTCAAAGTTAATTGCCCTAGTTCAAGCTTTTGTGCATCTAAAAGATCAGATAACATCCTACTGAGTGACTCTGTACTTGATTTGATGATCTCAAGTTTCTGTATTTGAGTTTCATTTAGAGTACCAAACTTCTGCGATAGTAAAAGATCAGCGTAATTTATTATAGGAATAAAAGGTGCTCTTAACTCATGAGTTATCATAGCTAAGAATCCATCTTTTACCATGCTTAATTTTTTAAGCTCCTCAAGTTGTTCTCTTATCTTTGCTTCGCTTTCTTGAATCTTTTTTCTTGCTTTATAGATTTCTAACATGTCTCTGATTACGGTGTTGCTTCCAATTAATTTGCCATTTTCATCATACAGATTACTTGCACTTATTAGTACTGGAAAAGTCGTTTTGTCTTTTCTTTTAAACCACACTTCTCTATCATCAACACGACCCTGCCTTTTCCACGTCTCAAAGGATTCACGCATTTGGTCAATGCTCTCAGGCGCCGTAGTATCGAATATTGATGATCCAATTAGTTCTGCTTTTGAATAACCTAAATGATCAGCATAGGATTGGTTGCAATCAAGAATAATTCCGTTTGTATCAATTGTGCGATAAAGGTATGGAGATCCCTCGTACAAATTTCGGTATTTTTGTTCAGCCTTAGAAAGAAGTTTTGTTGAATTATTAAGAGATTTTGCCATCATGTTGAAGGAGTCTGCAAGATCATGGATCTCATCATCTCCTTGGACTTCAATTTTTATATCAAGATCACCTTTTGCAATTTTTTTTGACGCATTGTTTAGTTGTGTTATTGGCTTTACAATGTGCCTTGCGATGATAATACCCAAGCTTGTTGCCAATATCAAAATAATTGCAACAGAAATTGTAGCTAGTTGCACACTTTCACTAACCGACTTCTGAGTTTCCTCTGTTATCGAATCTAAGGTATGAGTTGAGGTTTGAAGCGCTTGATCATATTCAAAACCTCTTATTGCTTTATAATCTCTAAGACCTTGCTCGTAAATTCTTTTTTGATCCCAATATTCTGTGCTTTCCAGTATCCTAATTGCCTCATCTGCTTTTCCATTATCAACAAGTTCTAGCGCCCTGTATTCCATTTCTACCAAGGCAAGGTTTGCATCATTAATCTGCGAGAAAATCTCTTTGTCTTTTTCATTTCCTTTATTAGCAGCGGATTTTATTATTTTATCAAGCTGCGGTTCTATGGTCATATACCGTTCTTGCCACTTTTTATCCTGCGTAAAGGCATAATTTCTTGCAGATTGAGTCAATACTTCATCATAATAGCGGATAAATTGTGCATAGCCGTCTAGCTCTGATGCCGTTGCTATGTCGTCAATACTTTTTGGAATGTCCGATGTCAATGGTTGTGCAATTTTAGTTAGTTGTGATATCAAAAGATATCCTACAGCTGTAATGGAAAAAGTAACAATCAAGAATGCAAGGACTAGTTTTAACTGAATTTTCATACTAACTACCTGTACTTATATAAAGAAAGAGAGATAGGTAGATAAATAGCTTATTACCAAAAATGGTAATGAGCTACAGCTCAAACATTACAGTTAATGAAATGGATTTCAAAGAAAACCCAGTAGCCAAAGTTCTTGTCGTAGATGATTCACCAATTATGTTGAATCTAATCAAAGATGTTCTAACTTTAGAAAATTATCAAGTCGATACTGCAGAAAATGGTGCACAAGCACTAGACAAGTATGAAAAGTTCAAACCAGACGTCGTTACTTTGGATCTTTCAATGCCGGTAATGGATGGATATGAAGCACTGACTAGAATACTTAGATTAGATAAAGATGCGAGAGCTATTATCATCACGGGTTTAGAACATGAGATTTTGCAACGATGTCTAGAGAAAGGCGCTGCAGGCTATCTTATGAAGCCATTCAATTCAGAGCAACTTATTGCTGCTATAAAAAATGCATCAAAGATTGGGAGCGACAAGAATCTTACCGCATTATTTTACCAAGCAAGCAATAAAATCGAAACGACTATACGAAAATTGTATGATCCACAAGCAACAATCGTACTAAAAGATCTTAACGTAAGTCGCCAAGAGAGTGTACCTAAAATGGGCTATTCTGAAAAAGACTTGTCACAGATAAAGTCAGTTCCCAAAATAGTGACACCATTAGAAGTAGAAGTGCCTAAAGATACAACCGGATACGTTTGCGAGTTCAATGGTCAGCAAAATGGTATGATAGTCTCTTTTATTAAGCTGGATGATTTAAGCAAATTGTTTGGCATTTACGATATTAAAAATGACAGCGCAGAAATTCTTGAATTTTTCAGCATTGTAAATTGTAAGATATTATCATCACTTGCACAAAACACAAATCGTATTTTGTATTCCCAGCCAACAAGATTGTACGATCCAACTGAAGATGGAAAAAACGTTGGTAAAACTGTAGTAAAAGCTAGTTTTGAAATCAAGTCAAATAATAGCATCATACCTTTAGAGGTCCAGCTCTGGCTTTAGATAGGGAACCGCATTCATGAGGCAGGTAGAGGCGTATTAATTAGATTAAACCTCTCCATGGGCCTATCTTTGTCTAGTTTTGGTTCCAATCTATGCCTAAGACCATTTCATTCAAGCTTCTTTAGGTCTTCAAATTCCTTGTAAAAGTGACTTAGTGTATCATCGTCAAAGATACAAAACTCGATAGTTTCAATAGATGCATCTGGATTTTCTTCAAGAAACCTCTTTGATTCACCAATTAATATCTTGGCGCATCTATCTT